>CAZDLV010000124.1:0-7051 GCA_964506345.1 uncultured Rhodobacterales bacterium
AGCCCCGCCGCATGGAACGTGGTGCCGGAGGTCAGCTTTTTGCGCTCCAGCAGCACGACCTCCTCGCCGGCTTTCGCCAGATGGTAGGCCGTGGAACAGCCGATGATGCCGCCGCCGATAACGACGGTTTTCGAGGATGCAGGAAGATCAGCCATATTCAGCCCTGTAGGTTTGAAGGGCGCGCCGGAACCGCGCCAGGTTTTCCGCCGTATAGGCGCCATAGTCGATATCGAGGTCCGAGGTCAGCTCCGACACCATGCTCCACATGGTTTCGCGCAACAACGAGGCACATTTCATCGCATGATAGCGCTTCAGAAGAGCAGCATCCGGCGGCGCGCCGAAATACAGCGCCAGCATCTCGCGCTCCTGCCCCTCGTCCAGCAGGTTGTTCGACGCCAGCCCGCCCAGATCGAACAGCGGCGAATTGAAACCGGCATAGTCCCAGTCGATCAGCCAGAGGCGATCCCCGTCGTCAAGAATATTCGCCGCCATCCAGTCGTTATGTCCGAACACCAGTTCGACCTTGCCCACAGCCACCTCCAGCATGGCGGAAACGTCCAGAAACTCCGCCAGCATCGCGCAATAGGGGCTGTCGCCCGCACGCAACGTCGCGCCGTAGTCGCGCACCACCTGAAACACCCAGAACACCAGCGACGGCCCGCGCAGATGCTGCGGAATGTCGTGGTGGCAGCGCCGCATCAGATCGACAATCCGCGCCAGGTATTCCGGCGTGGCGACATCGTTTTCCTGCAAGGTATAGCTGTCGATATAGGGCAGAACCGTAACGCCATCGCCCGCATACAGAACCTCCGGCGATACCCCCGCCGCATGGGCCGCCCGGCTGGCCGCCAGTTCGTTGAAACGCATCACATGGTGTTCGGGAATGTCATGACCACAGCGCACGACATATTTCGCCTGCGTATCCTCGGCGATATAATTCCGGTTGGTGCGCCCGCCCGCCAGCGGCGTCAGGCGCACGTCGCCCCGCCACAACGCCAAGGCGCGGATTTCTGCGACCGACATCCCCTGAGCCACCTGCACCTCCAAGCCGTGTTCCGGCCCAGACTAGGCTTGATCAGTCCGTTTGCCCAGCGTTTTTTGCCCGCGTCAACAGCGTTCCAGCGCCTTGCGCAGAACCTCCATCCTGACGTCCTCGGGTTGTTCGCCGATCACGCCGTCCAGCACCTGCATCTTGGCGCGCATGTCGTGGATCTGGTCGATCAGCGACAGGATCACCGGAATCGCCTCGCGCCCCAGTTCCAACTGGTTGTCGAGCATATCCAGCAACCGCACCCGCGCCACATCGGCGGCGTTATAGGCGGCCCCGTCCGCCGCAACGGCCGGGCGCACCCAACGTTCGCGCACCCAGATATGCAACTGGTCGCGCGTCACACTGCCCAGGATTTCAATCACTTCGGTTTCAGGTATCATCATCCACCTCACATATCCTTGCGCGGGTCATACGCGTGCTCATGGCGCCAGTTTTCGGCGAAGTCGCGCAACGATCCGTCAATGGTTTTCGGCATCACGATTTTCAATACACACCGCTGGTCGCCGGCTTTGCCCTTGCGCGGCTGCACCCCCTTGCCTTTCAGACGCAAGGTCTGGCCCGAACTGGCACCGGCCGGCACATTGATCCGCACCCGCCCGTCGATGGTCGGCACGTCGATCTTGCCGCCCAGAACCGCCTCGTCGAAGGTGATCGGAACGTCGAGGACAATATCGTCGCCCTCGCGGCGGAACAGCTTGTGCGGCCGCACCGTGATTTCGACATAGGCGTCGCCGGGCGGGCCGTTGCCGGTCCCCGGATGGCCCTTGCCCCGCAGGCGGATGGTCTGGCCATCCTTGATCCCTTGCGGGATTTTCACATCCAGCGCCGCCCCGTCCGGCAGGGTAATGCGCTGCGAATTGCCGTTGACCGCATCCAGAAAATCCACGCCCAGATTATACCGCGCATCGGATCCGCGCATGTCGAAATGCCGCCCGCCGGCCTGCCGCTGTCCGAACATCTGCGAAAAAATCCCGCCCATGTCCTCGAAATTGCTGTCCGAGGCATACTGCTGCGCCCCCGGACGGCCACCGTATTGCTTGTAATACTGGTATTCGGGCCGGTCGGCACCGGTGCTGTCAATCTCGCCACGGTCGAACTTTGCCCGTTTTTCCGGATCGCCCAGCAAATCGTTGGCCGTCGAAATGTCCTTGAATTTCGCTTCGGCCACCTTGTCGGACGGATTCAGGTCCGGATGGTATTTTTTGGCCAGCTTGCGATAGGCTTTCTTGATTTCGGCGTCGGTCGCCGATTTGTCCACGCCGAGCGTTTTGTACGGATCGTCCATCTATCGTCCCTCAACATTCTGGCGCGTATATGCGCGCTTGCTGTTATGATATATTGGCGGCAGAGCGGGGTTTTGCAAGCCCGCGCTACATAATATGAATACCTTCGGACAGGATCGAGACACCGACTTTCGCGCCGGATTCCAGCCGGTTACGGCGCGCAACGTGCCGCGGCACCGAAAACCGCAACGGCTTGTCGGGATCATTGTCGGGTGCCATTTCCAGATGACAGGTCTGCCCGATGTCCACCACCAGCCCCAGCGTGCCGAAAACCGGATTTTCGCGCTCGCCGCGCGACGGTCTGTCCCGCCGGTGCAACATCACATAGCCGTCCGGCACGACCCAGCTCAGCACCTGCCCCGGCGCACGGTCCGGCGCGCGCGCCAGTTCCAGAATGCGGCCGTTCCAGTCAATGCCGACCCCGCTTGCGGCCTGTTCGCACGCCACCAGCGTGCCGGTGAAAATATTCTGCAAATCAATCAGCCGCGCCACCTCGGGCGACACCGGCGCCGTGGTGATTTCTTCGGGGGTGCCCTCTTGCAGGGTGGTGCCGTGATGCAGCACCACCATACGGTCGGCCAGCAACATCGCCTCGTCCAGATCATGCGTCACCAGCACCACCGGCATGTCGAAACCGGTTTTCAGCGCCGAAATCTCGCGATACAGCCGCGTGCGCGTCGTCTTGTCCACAGCCGAGAACGGCTCGTCCAGCAGCAGCACCGCGGGTTCGCGTGCCAGCGCCCGGGCAACGGCCACACGCTGTTGCTGCCCGCCCGACAATTCCGCCGGCTTGCGGTTTTCCAGACCCGCCAGATGCACCTGCGCCAGCAAGGCGGTCGCGCGGGCGCGGGCCTGCGGTCCCGGTGCAATCGCCGCCATCACATTGCCAAGCGCGCTCAGATGCGGAAACAGCGCGTAATTCTGGAACACCATGCCGACACGCCGCTGGTGCGCCTTCAGAAAAACCCCGTCGTCCAGCCAGACCGAACCGCCAACCGAAATCCGGCCCCGATCGGGGCGCAGGAGCCCGGCGATCGTGCGCAAAACCGTGGACTTGCCCCCGCCCGAAGGGCCGACCAGCGCCAGCACCTCGCCGGGATTGCACCGGAAACGCACATCCAGCGGCACCGGTCCCTTTTGTGCGATATCGACGACCAGCCCCCCCATCCGCTAGGCTCCCCACCGGCCGATACGGCGTGACAGCGCAAAGGTCAGCCAGATCACCGCCAGCGAAAACACCAGCAGGAACGCCGACATCTGCGCCGCCGCCGTATCGTCGAACGCCTGCACACGATCGTAAATGGCAATGGCAACGGTGCGTGTTTCACCGGGGATGGAGCCACCCACCATCAGCACAATCCCGAATTCCCCCAGCGTATGGGCAAAGCTAAGCACCATTGCCGACAGGATACCGGGCCACGCCAGCGGCAATTCCACCCGCCAGAACACCCGCCACGGCGTCATGCCACAGGTGGCGGCCGCATCGCGCAAATCCGGCGGAATCGACTCGAAGGCGCGCTGCACCGGCTGAATGGCGAAGGGGATGTTGAAAATGACCGACGCGAAAACCAGCCCCGAAAAACTGAACACCAGCGGCGTGCCGAACGCCGACTGCCAGAATGTCCCCAACGGCGAAGCCGCGCCGAACGACACCAGCAGGTAATACCCGAACACCGTCGGCGGCATCACCAGCGGCAGCGCCACCAGCGCCTCGACCAGCCCCTTGCCGCGAAACCGGCCATAGGCCAGCGCCCGACCGGCCAGAATGCCCAGCGGAACCAGCACCAGCACCGTCAGCCCCGCCAGCCGGAACGAAAGGAAAAGCGCCTGCCAATCCATTCAGGACCCGTTTTCGGGCGCGACAAACCCGAACCGTTTCAAAACCGCCAGCGCCTTGGGCGTTTGCAGATAGGCATAGAACGCCTCGGCCACCGGTCCGGCAGATGTTGTCAGGACCATGCGTTGACGCAACGGGGTGTGCCAGTCCGCAGGGATCAGGGCATAGGTGATTCCCGCACCCAGTGTCGGCGACAACACCAGCGAATAGGCCACAATCCCGCCCTGCGTGCTGCCGGACAAGGCAAACTGCGTCGCCTGACCGACGTTTTCGCCCAACACCAGATCGGGCTTGATCGCCGTCCACAGGCCCGCATATTGCAACGCCTCGCGCGCACGGGCGCCATAGGGGGCGTGATCGGGGTTGGCGATGGCAAAACGGCGTAATTGCCCGTCCCGCACCAGCCGCGCCAGCCCCGCCAGCGCCGGATCAACCCCGAGGGTCGAGCCGCGCGGCGCCACCAGCACGATCCGCCCCAGCGCATACACCCGCCCCGCATCCCGGGTCAGACCGGCGGATTGCAAGTCGAAAACATAGCTTTCATCCGCCGACATATACATTTGAAACGGGGCGCCCTGCCGGATCTGGCGGGCGAAATTGCCGGACGAACCGAACACCGGCGTCACCACGTTGCCGGTGTCCGCCGAAAAATCCGTCACGATTTCCTCAAGCGCGAAACGCAAATCCGAGGCAGCCGCGACCAACACCTGCCCCGCCGAAGCCCCCGCAACAGGCATGGCAACAAATCCCAGTAATACCAAAGGGATAAGGTTGAAAAATCTTTGAAACCGTCGCATGTCTGGTGACTCCTGTTCAGGTCGCTGCCACCCTACAACGCCGCGCCGGCCTTCTCAAGCATCAGCCCAGCGACGCCTTGATCGCCGCGCCGGCCTTGCCAAAATCCATCTGCCCGTTATAGCGCGCCTTCAACGCCCCCATAACCTTGCCCATATCCCGAATGGAACTGGCACCGATTTCCGCAATCACGCCCTGAATCGCCGCTTCGACCTCGGCCTGCGACAACTGGCGCGGCAGAAATTCCTCGATCACCTTGATCTCGGCCCGTTCGCGTTCACCCAGTTCGATCCGCCCCGCCTCCTCGTAGGTTTTGGCGCTTTCCTGACGCTGCTTGATCATCTTTGCCAGAATCGACAGGATTTCCGCATCCGACACGCCGTCGGGGTTATCCTCGGAGCGCGCCGCAATGTCGCGATCCTTGATTGCGGCATTGATCAGGCGCAGGGTGGACAGACGCGGCGCATCCTTGGCCCGCATCGCATCCTTCATCGCATCGTTCAGTCGCTTACGCATTCAGGTTTTGCCCTCCAGAGGCAGTGCAGTTACAACAAGTCGCCGAATATACGCGGTGTCGCAAAAATAAACAATAGAGTCACAATTCTTCAACACACTGTTTTCTAACGATATTATACTTTTCCTTTCCCTTGACGTGACGGCCTGACCCCCGTATTTTCCGACAAATTCCAAAAGGATAGCCTCATGCCCAACGCAACCCCTTCCGAGCTGGCGCAAGCCTCCGCGCCCGATACGCACGCCCGCCCCACCGCAGCCATCGTTCTGGCCGACGGTCAGGTTTTCTATGGCCACGGTTTCGGCGCGACCGGCATCGCGGTGGCGGAGCTGTGCTTCAACACGGCCATGACCGGCTATCAGGAAATCATGACCGACCCTTCCTATGCCGGACAGGTGGTCACCTTTACCTTTCCGCACATCGGCAATACCGGCGTGAACCCCGAGGATGACGAAACCGGCGATCCGGTGGCCGAGGGCATCGTGGTCAAATGGGACCCGAGCGAACCGTCGAACTACCGCGCCACCGCGAACCTGTCCGACTGGATGAAAAAACGCGGTCGCATCGGCGTCGGCGGTATCGACACCCGCCGCCTGACCCGCGCCATCCGCATGCAGGGCGCCCCGCACCTCGCGATGCAGTTCGCCCCGGACGGCGATTTCGACATCGACGACCTGCTGGCCCGCGCCCGCGGTTTCGCAGGGCTGGAGGGGATGGATCTGGCCAGGGACGTCACCTGTGCGCAATCCTACAAATGGGACGAAATGCGCTGGGCATGGCCGGACGGCTACAGCAAACGCACCACGCCGGGCCGCAAGGTCGTCGCCATCGACTACGGTGCCAAACGCAATATCCTGCGCTGTCTGGCCTCCGCCGGTTGCGACGTCACCGTCCTGCCCGCCACCGCCACCGCCGAGGAGGTCCTCGCCCACAACCCCGAGGGGGTGTTCCTGTCAAACGGTCCGGGTGACCCGAAGGCCACCGGCGAATACGCCGTCCCCGCCATTCAGGGCATTCTGGCCGCCGACATTCCGGTTTTCGGCATCTGTCTGGGCCACCAGATGCTGGCGCTGGCGCTGGGGGCGCAGACGTTGAAAATGAACCACGGCCACCACGGGGCCAACCATCCGGTCAAGGAACATGAAACCGGCAAGGTGGAAATCACCTCGATGAACCACGGGTTCGCCGTGGACAGCCAGAGCCTGCCGGAAGGGGTCGAGGAAACGCATATTTCCCTGTTTGACGGCTCCAACTGCGGCATCCGCCTGAAGGACAAGCCGGTGTTTTCCGTGCAATACCACCCCGAGGCCAGCCCCGGCCCGCAAGACAGCTATTACCTGTTCGAACGTTTTGTCGCAGCGATGGGATAGGCCAGCCGGCCTATCCCGCACATTTCCCGCCTATGCCGGTTCCCACTGCGGTGTGAACTGGCCGAGGATCTCGTTGATCGCCGCATCGCTGACCGACGGATCGGATTTGGCAACCACGGCCACCAGACCGCGCTTTTTATCCTCGAACACTTTTTCGACGCTGGCGGCCAGACCGGCTTTGGCCAGCGCGGCGTCATACAC
>CAZDLV010000125.1:0-7041 GCA_964506345.1 uncultured Rhodobacterales bacterium
TGTTCGACGGTGGGCCGGTCAGTATTTATGGTTTGACCGGCGTTCTTCTGGCGCATGTGTTTTTCAACCTGCCGCTGGCGACGCGGATGATATTGCAGGGCTGGACGGGCATTCCGGCGGAACATTTCCGTCTTGCGGCACAATTGGGGATGCGGTCGGGCGATGTATTCCGGCGGCTGGAATGGCCGATGCTGAAGGGTGTTTTACCCGGGGCATTTTTGCTGATCTTTCTGCTGGCGGTTACCAGTTTCGCCGTTGTTCTTGCGCTTGGCGGCGGACCGAAGGCGACAACGATCGAACTGGCGATCTATCAGGCGCTGCGCTTTGATTTCGATCCGGGGCAGGCGGCGCTGTTGGGGATGGTGCAGTTCGCAATCGGTCTGGCGGTTGTGCTGGCCGCAACCGGCGTTGCGCGGCAGGCGCATTTTGGCGGAACACTCGGGATGGCGGTTCGCCGCTTCGATGCGGGCAGCCGGTGGCTGGTGTGGCAGGACGCGATTGTGTTGGCGTTGGTCAGCCTGTTTCTGGGGACTCCTTTGGTCGCGATTGTGTTTCGCGGGGCGGCAAACCTGCTGGATCTACCCGACGGTTTGTGGGCGGCGGTGTTAACAAGCCTGGGGGTCGCGTTTGCCAGCGCCCTGTTGACGCTGGGCCTTTCGCTGACGCTGGCCCTGTTCATCGACACACTGAAAGCACGCAAATCCCGCCTGTCGTTGCTTGCGGAAACCGTGGGGGTTTTGACCTTGGCGATTTCTCCGTTTGTTCTGGGAACCGGTTTGTTTTTGTTGATTTTCCCGTTTGCCAGCCCGTTCGCGTTGGCATTGCCGGTTACGGTTCTGGTGAATTCCGCGCTTGGCCTTCCGGTGGCGTTGCGCGTTCTGTCGCCCGCAATCATGGACAACCGGCGGAATTTCGGCCGGCTGGCCGATAGTCTGGGCCTGACCGGCTGGTCCAGAATGCGCTTGTTTCTGTGGCCGGCTATTCGCAAACCTGCCGGTTTTGCCACCGGACTTGCCGCGGCACTGTCGATGGGGGATCTGGGTGTTATTACGCTTTTTGCGCCGCCGGATGTGCAGACTCTGCCGCTGATGATGTATCGTCTTATGGCGGCGTATCGTATGGATGACGCGGCAAGCGTGGCGCTGGTGCTGGTTATATTGACGCTGGGTGTATTCTGGCTGTTTGATCAGGGAGGCCGTTTTGGACATAGAACTTGACGCAATGACGGTGCGCCAACAGGGGTTTTCCCTGTTCGGCGACGTGACAATTACTGCCGCAAGCACGGCGATAATCGGGCCGTCCGGCGAGGGAAAATCCACGTTGTTGCTAACGCTTGCGGGGTTTATTGCGCCGGTGTCGGGGCGAATCCTGTTTGATCGCGTTGATTTTACGGCCGCCCCGCCTGCCGGGCGGCCGGTGACGCTGCTGTTTCAGGAACACAACCTTTTCCCCCATTTAAGCGTTTTCCAGAATACCGCGCTGGGGATTCGACCGGACCTGCGGTTGGCACGCAACGAGATCGGCCGGGTCGAGGACGCGCTTGGCAAAGTCGGTCTTGGCAACCACGGCAACCGGCAACCTTCGACGTTGTCGGGCGGGCAACGGCAACGGGTGGCGCTTGCGCGGGCGCTGTTGCGGGAAAAACCGGTGATGTTGCTGGACGAACCGTTTGCGGCGCTCGGGCCGGCCTTGCGCCATGAAATGCTGGATCTCGTGGCGGAAATCTGCGCTGACCAGGGGACGACGCTGTTGCTGGTGACACACAACCCGGATGACGCCCGCCGCATAACACAAGACTCGGTTCTGGTGGCGGGCGGGGTGGTTCATGCGCCGCGCGATACGGCCGAAATGTTCGACGATCCGCCGCCCGCACTGGCGGAATACCTCGGCACATAGAAAACGGGCGGGGAATTCCCCCGCCCGTCAGGTTTCACTGTCCGGTGACTGTTAGTCTTTGCGCTTGTGCGGTGCCCACAACTGCTTGTTGGACAAATACAGCAACGCAGCGAGGAAGACCATGAACACGAAAACCAGGAATCCGGTTTCCTTGCGTGCGGTCATCTTCGGTTCAGCCGTCCACATCAGGAAAGCCGAGACGTCTTGTGCCATCGCGCGAACATCGTTTTTGGAACCGTCACGGAATTCTACTGCGCCATCTTCCAGCGGCGGCGGCATGGAAATCCACCCCCCCGGGAAGGTTTTGTTGGCGTAGAATGTCGTGCCGGCAACCTCTTTTTCCTCACCGGTGAACCCGGTCAGGATCGAAGCGATGTATTCGGCGCCGCCCATGCCCTTGACGATCTGGTTGATCCCCAGACCCATCGGGCCGTGGAAACCGGCACGGGCCTTGGCCATCAGGCTAAGGTCGGGTGCGCCGGTGTAGGACCCTTTGGCAAAGTAATCGACGGGTTTCGCCGGACGGGTATCGTCCAGTTCTGCGTCGTATACCTCGAACTGGGCGGCGTAGGCCTTGACCTGATCTTTCGTCAGTTCGGGGCCACCGGGATCGCCAAGGTTGCGATAGGCGACGAATTCCAGACCGTGACAGGCGGAACAGACCTCGGTAAAGACCTGAAGGCCGCGCTGCAACTGCGCTTTGTCATAGGTGCCGAACGGCCCCTCGAAGCTGAAGCTGAAATCCTCGACAACGCTTTTGTCTTCGGCAGCATAGGCACCACCGGCGAGGCCAACCGCGACGAGCGCGGACAGGATGGTTTTCTTGAACATCACTTTGTCTCCTTCTCGTCTTTTACTCGGCCGGTTTCGGCGGATAATGTGCATCGAAATCTTCCTCGATCGTGGCGGGCGGGGTTGTGGTTTTCTCGACCAGACCCAGAACCGGCAGGATGACCAGAAAATACCCGAACCAGTACGCGGCACCGACCAACGGAATTACCTGCGGCAACGTAATCGGGCTACGCGAGCCGGACCATGTCAAAACAAGGAAATCGAGGATCAGGAACCAGAAGAACCACTTGAACATCGGACGGTAGCGCCCCGAACGGGTGCGGCTTGTATCCAGCCAAGGGGCCAGCGCCATGACGAAGATCGATCCGAACATCGCGATCACACCGAAGAATTTCGCATCGACGATGCCGCCGGTTACGAAGCTGGCGATCTGTACGACCCAGACATCGTCGGTAAACGCACGCAAGATCGCATAGAACGGCAGGTAATACCATTCGGGAACGATTTCGGGTGGTGTCATCAGGGGGTTGGCCTGAATGTAGTTGTCAGGTTCGCCGAAATAGTTCGGCATGGTCCAGATAACGGCAACGAATACCGCCAGAATGACAACCAGCGCAAACAGATCCTTGACCACAAAGTACGGCCAGAACGGCAGGGTGTCTTTCTTGGCTTCTTCCTTGGAACCGCGCCGCACCTCGACACCTGTCGGGTTGCCGTTGCCGGTGGTGTGGAATGCCCAGATGTGAACAGCCACGAGGCCGACCATAATGAACGGCAGCAGGTAGTGCAGCGAGAAGAAGCGGTTCAGCGTAGCATTGCCAACCGACGGCCCGCCGAGCAACCAAGCCTGGATGGCATCGCCAATACCCGGAATTGCCCCGAACAGCCCGGTGATAACCGTAGCGCCCCAGAACGACATCTGGCCCCACGGCAGAACGTAGCCAAGGAAACCGGTCGCCATCATGGCAAGATACAGCAACATGCCGATAATCCACGTCACTTCACGCGGCGATTTGTAGGAACCGTAGTAAAGTCCGCGGGCAATATGGATATAAACCGCAATAAAGAACAGCGTCGCGCCGTTGGCGTGGGTATATCGCAGCGCCCAGCCGGCATTCACGTCGCGCATGATTTTTTCAACGGAGGAAAACGCCAGATCGGCATTCGGGGTATAGTGCATTGCCAGCACAATACCGGTGACAATCTGCAAAACCAGAGCAAACGCCAGAACGATGCCCCAAATCCACCACCAGTTAAGGTTTTTCGGTGTCGGGATCATCAGTGTGTTATACGCAAGCTCTACAATCGGCAGACGCTCGTGCAGCCATTTCTCGAATCGAGATTTGGGCTCGTATTTATCGTGTGGGATACCGCTCATTGTGTCCTCCCTCAGCCTAGTTTGATCGTTGCGTCGTCCAGCCTAGCTGTTTTCGGCACAAGAAGATTAAGAGGTGCTGGACCTCGACGAACCCGACCCGACATGTCGTACTGCGAGCCGTGACAGGGGCAGAACCAACCGCCAAAATCACCGGCTTCCCCGATCGGGATACAACCAAGGTGGGTGCAAACGCCAACCATCACCAGCCATTCACCGGCAGCGTCCAGTGTACGGTTTTGATCGGATGCGTCAGCGTCCGGCCCAAGGTTAAGGTTCTGCGAAGTGTTATCGATCAGATCCGACAGCGGAACGGCACGACCGGCCGCAATTTCATCAGGTGCGCGACGGCGGATGAACACCGGTTTACCCCGAAATTTCACTGTCATCTGGGTGCCGACCTCGACATTGGAAATGTCGACTTCGATCGTCGCCAGCGCTTTCACGTCAGCCGTTGCGTTCATCTGGTCTACGAGCGGCCAGATTGCAGCGCCTGTCGCGACTGCACCGGCCGAGGCTGTCGCGATATAAAGAAAGTCGCGGCGTGAGCCTGTGTCTTCTGCTTGAGACAAGAGATTATCTCCCCCTTGTATCCGCCCCGGAATTGAGGCTGAAATCATCGTCGCGTATACCCGAATGGCATACGGGAACGCTGTTGGAATACACTTGCTTGCACGGTTGGTCCAGCGGACTTTGCGCCGCACTAGTAAATGAATGGAAAAAATCAAGTTATGATGATCAGATTGGCAGTTTTTCAGCCGGATATCGCCCAAAACCTCGGAACCATGATTCGACTCGGTGCGTGTTTCGATGTGCCGGTCGATGTGATCGAGCCGTGCGGCTTTCCGTTTTCCGTCAAGGCGCTGCGCCGTTCAGCGATGGATTACGCGGATATCGCCGATGTTCAGCGCCATGACTCGTGGCCGGCATATCTGCGTGCCGGCACGACCGGACGCATCGTTCTGGCCAGCACCGGCGCCGCCACGCCCTTGTGGGATTTTTCGTTCAAGGCCGGTGACACCATCCTGATGGGCCGCGAAAGCGCCGGCGTGCCGGATATGGTGCGCGAGCGCGCCGATGCGACGGTCCGTATCCCGATGCCGGGCGGCGGGCGGTCGTTGAATGTCGCGGTGTCGGCAGGAATCGTCGTGTCCGAAGCGCTGCGACAGTTGCACAGGTAACATCAGGTGCGGGCGTAAATATCCTCGTAGCGCACGATGTCGTCTTCGCCAAGATAGGCACCGCTTTGCACCTCGATCAGATGTAAATCGAGCTTGCCGGGGTTTTCCAGCCGGTGAACCGCGCCCAGCGGGATATAGGTGGACTGGTTTTCGCCCAACAGCGTTTCGGTGTCGTTTATTGTTACCAGCGCAGCGCCGGACACAACTACCCAGTGTTCGGCCCGGTGGACATGGCTTTGCAACGACAGCTTGGCCCCCGGTTTTACCATGATCCGCTTGACTTGAAACCGCCCGCCCAGCGACAGCGTTTCGTACCAGCCCCACGGGCGGTAGCATCGCGGGAACTCCACCGCCTGTTTCGCGCCGGCTTCCTGTAACTGCGCCACGGCAGTTTTTACGTCTTGCGAACGGTCCATGTCGGCGACCAGCACCGCATCGCCGGTGGCGACGACAACAATGTTTTGCAGCCCGATGCCGACCAGTTCGATATCGGAATCATCGGTTCGCAACAACGTATCGTTACAATCGATCGCGCGCGCACTGCCGGTGATCGCCACGCCGTTTTCGTCCGGTGCGCTTTCCTGCCAAACGGTTTTCCACGAACCGAGGTCGTTCCATCCCGAATCGATCGGCACCACCAGACCGCCGCCGACTTTTTCCATGATGGCAAAATCGATCGAAATGTCGGGGCTGTCCGCGTAGGCATCGGACAGGCGCACGAAATCCAGGTCTTTGACCGCATCGTCAACCGCACGGCGCACCGGTGGCAATACATCGGGGGCCAACGCCTCGAACGCTTTGACAAGACTGGAGACCGAGAAACAGAAACTGCCGGAATTCCACAAGAACCGGCCCGATGCGACCATCGTTTCCGCGGTGGCGCCATCAGGTTTTTCCACAAACGCCTTGAAGGGTTGCGCGGTGCCGTCACCGGCATCCAGCGGTGCGTTCAGTTCAATATACCCGAATCCGGTTTCCGGACGGGTCGGACGGATGCCGAACGTTACCATATCCCCCGCGCGGGCAAACGGCACTGCCGCCAATACGGCGTCACGAAATGCGGCTTCGTCTTTGTGCACATGGTCCGACGGCAACACCAGCATAACGCCGTCAGGGTCGGTTTTCGCGATCTCCAGCGCAGCGGCAAGAATGGCCGGCGCGGTGTTGCGGCTGCCCGGCTCGATCAGGATTTTGCCGTCCTGAACGCCACATTGTTGCATCTGTTCGGCAACGGTAAACCGGAAGTCGTTCCCCGTCAGCAAAAGCGGGGCGGCAAAACCCGCGCCGTCTACACGTTTCAATGTCGCTTGAAACAGGCTGTCACCATCCAGAAAAGGCACGAACTGTTTCGGATAGGCCGCCCGCGAAACCGGCCACAGGCGCTTGCCGCTGCCGCCACACAGAATAACCGGGTACACCGTCGTAGAATTCGTCATTTTTCGGGTGGTTCCTTACCAGAATGCTTCGCCACAATGATTTGAAGCGAAGCATATACAGGGTTCCGGCCACTGTCACCATCGGGTGATATTATCGCGGGCTGCGTTTCGCCAAAATCCGCTGCAAGGTCCGGCGGTGCATGTTCAGCCGACGCGCCGTTTCCGACACATTGCGGTCGCACAATTCGAACACACGCTGGATATGTTCCCAGCGCACGCGGTCGGCCGACATCGGGTTTTCCGGCGGCGGCGGTTTATCCTCGGGGCGGGACAGCAGGGCGTTGGTAATATCGTTGGCGTCGGCGGGTTTGGAAAGATAGTCGGTCGCGCCGATTTTGACCGCCGCGACCGCCGTGGCAAT
>CAZDLV010000126.1:0-7002 GCA_964506345.1 uncultured Rhodobacterales bacterium
AGCAACCCGCGCCGGTTCGAACGGGTCAAGCGCATCGGGGCGACCGGTGGCAATATTGCAAAGTGAGCAGCCACGGGTGCAGATGTCGCCCATGATCATCATGGTGGCGTGACCCAGCGACCAGCATTCGCCGACATTCGGGCACGATGCTTCCTCGCATACGGTCGCCAAACGGTTGTTTTTCAAAATGTCGCGGGTGTCGCGGTAACCTTGCGATGTCGGCGCCTTGACCCGGATCCATTTCGGTTTGCGCAAGACCGGCGTGTCCGGTTTATGGGCTTTCTCGGGGTGGCGTTGCGCCTTGTCTTTAAGGTCACGTTCGGACATATCGGCCTCCGGATTTTGCTTCGCCCCTGCTCTACTGCAAAGCGCACGGCTTGTCTGCACCCATTTTCACGATACATGGCAGAATTGCGCGGACGTCATGCCGGTTTTACAACCACTAAACCGGTTTAATGG
This sequence comes from uncultured Rhodobacterales bacterium, assembly GCA_964506345.1. Taxonomy (GTDB): domain Bacteria; phylum Pseudomonadota; class Alphaproteobacteria; order Rhodobacterales; family Rhodobacteraceae; genus NORP23. Next base: position 460 of record CAZDLV010000126.1, read on the forward strand.
TTTTGAAATTCCTATATTTTTCGCGCGTTTGCAACACGTTACACCATAACCGAAAAACGGATTCAGGTTTTCTTAACGCTTACGCACCGTCCAGACGCCGCAAACGGCGGATCAGGCTGGATGTGTCCCAGCGGTTCCCCCCCATGTTCTGCACGTCCTTGTAGAACTGGTCGATCATCGCTGTGCCGGGCAGGGATGCGCCGTTATTGTCGGCCTCGCCCAGACATATCCCCAGATCCTTGCGCATCCAGTCAACGGCAAACCCGAAATCGAACGCATCGTCCAGCATGGTCGCGCCACGGTTTTCCATTTGCCAGCTACCCGCCGCGCCCTTGGAAATCACATCGACAACCGCCTTGCCGTCCAGCCCGGCTTTCTGCGCGAAATGCAGCCCCTCGGACAGCCCCTGAAGCAGGCCGGCGATGCATATCTGGTTAACCATCTTGGTCAACTGCCCTGCGCCGCTGTCGCCCATCAAACGGGTCGAGCGGGCAAAGCAGTTTATCAACGGCTCGACCCTGGCATAGGGCGCGCCGTCGCCGCCACACATCACCGTCAGCACGCCGTTTTCCGCGCCCGCCTGACCGCCGGAAACCGGCGCATCGATAAAATCGAAACCGAGCGTTTTTGCGGTGCTGTACAACTCACGCGCCACTTCTGCCGAGGCGGTGGTATGATCGACAAATACCGCACCCTGCCCCATCGCATCAAATGCGCCGTCCGCACCAATGGTAACACATCGCAAATCGTCATCGTTGCCAACACAGGCAAACACCACATCCGCGCCTTGTGCTGCGGCGGCCGGTGTCGTGGCAAAACTGCCGCCGTGTTCGCCAACCCATGTTTCGGCCCTGGCGGTCGTGCGGTTATAGACGCACACCTCGTACCCTGCGGCCTTCAGGTGACCGGCCATCGGATATCCCATTACCCCTAGCCCCAGAAATGCGAGTTTTGCCATGTCTGCCTCCAACAATTTTGTGACGATCCACAACTTCCGTTGTTTAGATGTTAGTGACCTGCTAACACGCGAAGGTCAAGAGAACTGCGAGGGATTGTCAATGCTGCGGGCTTTCAGGTGGGTATTCCGGTCAATCCTTGCGATCCTTGCGTTCGGTGTTCTGACCGGTTTTCTGGTGTATTATGTCGCCAGCCGGTCGTTGCCGGATTACAATGCTTCCTACACGGTGCAGGGCATCGACGCACCGATTGAAATTGTGCGCGATACCAATGCCGTTCCGCATATCTTTGGCAAAACAGACACCGACGTGTTGTTCGGGCTGGGGTTTGTTCACGCGCAGGACCGCTTGTGGCAAATGACGTTGATGCGCCGGACCGTGCAGGGGCGATTATCGGAACTGTTCGGGCCGGATACCCTGAAAATCGACGAATTTATGCGCGCACTTGATCTTTACGGCATTTCACAACGCGCGGTTTCCGCACAAACCGAGGCAACCATTTCGCAACTCGAGGCATACTCGGCCGGAGTAAACGCCTATATCCGCATCGTCAACGAACAGGCACTGGGACGCGGGGCGCCGGAATTCCTGCTGACATCCAACCAGATTGCGCCGTGGCGTCCGGCCGATTCGATCGCCCTGATTAAACTGATGGCGCTGCAACTGTCGGATCAGGCCGCGCGCGAGGTTATGCGCGCGCGCCTGTCGCTGCGCCTGCCCGCCGCACGTCTGGCCGATATCATGCCGGATTCACCCTTGCCGGCGGAAATGGCGGTTCCCATGCCGAGTTTTTCCAGCCTTTTTCCCGACGCACCAAAATTCGCGGCCGGGGAAACCGGCCCGCGCAACCCGCTCGATCCGGTCCGTCCGATCGACCTTGCCGGTGCCTCCAACGCCTGGGCTGCGGCGGGGTCTCGGTCGGCCTCGGGGGGGACATTGCTGGCCACCGATCCGCACCTGCCGTTGACAGCGCCGGGCATCTGGTATCTCGCGCGGCTGGAATTCAGTGACGGCGGCGCAATTGGCGGCTCCATCCCGGGCATTCCCGGCATTCTGGTTGGACGCAACGCCGACCTCGGCTGGGGGCTGACGTCAAGTTACCTCGACGATCAGGATCTGGTGATCGAACAACTAAATCCGCAAAACCCGGCCGAATACCGTACCGAAACCGGTTTCGAACCGTTTCGCACGAAAAACATCCTGATCAATGTCAAAGGCCAACCCGCGGTCAGTCGCCAGCTACGATGGAGCAGGAACGGCCCCGTCATTCCGCCGGACCGCTACAATCTGGCGTCGATAACCCCGCCGGGGCATGTGGCGACCTTGCAATGGACGGCGCTAAGCGAACAGGACACCTCGATCGAGGCGGCGCTGACCTTGATGCGCGCCCATTCTGTCGATGCGGGTATCGTGGCCGCCGAAAAATTCGTTTCGCCATCCAACAACATAACACTTGCCGACAAACAGAACATCGCGCTGGTCGCTGCGGGCCGGATGCCGGCGCGTAATCCGGCCCACCCGACGCAAGGCCGCATGCCTGCCCCCGGCTGGATCGACGCCAGCACATGGCAAGGGGTGTACGGCTTTGCAGAAAACCCGAAGGTGGTGAACCCGCCCAGCGGCATTGTCGTCAACACCAACAACAAGATCAGCGACCGGCCGTTTCCCTATCACTTCAGTTTCGACTGGGGCGATACGCAACGCATAAAACGTGCCACACAACTGCTGAACGCGCGCGAATTCCACACGCTGACCAGCTTCATCGATATTCAAACCGATACGGTGTCCGTCACCGCCCGCACCCTGTTGCCGCTGATTGCGCGCGATATCTGGTGGACGGGCGATCCCGCGCCTGCCGGAACCAAGGAAGCGCGCCGGCAAAAAGCGCTGGAACTTCTGGCAAACTGGAACGGCGATATGGGGCAGCATGACCCCGAGCCGCTGATCTACGCCGCCTGGACCCGCGCGCTGCAACGGCGTCTGATTGTTGACGAACTCGGCAACATGGCCGACGAGCTTTCCCGCCTGAAACCCGATTTCATCGAACGGGTTTTCCGCAACACCGATGGCGCCGCCGTCTGGTGTGACATCAAACAAACCACGGTCAAGGAAACCTGCGCGCAGATATCGGAACTGGCGCTGGAGGACGCGATGCTGTGGCTGGAAGAAAACTATGGCACCAACGTCACACGCTGGCGCTGGGGACCTGCACATCAGGCGTTTCAGGAATCGCGGTTCCTCGGAAAAATTCCGGTGTTGTCGTGGTTTGCCAATATCCGGCAAGAGACCCCCGGCGGTGACAACACCTTGTTGCGCGGTCAAACACGTGGCAGCGGGTCCGCGCCGTTCACGAATGTGCATGCCAGCGGATTTCGCGGGGTTTTCGATTTTTCGGATCCGGACTCGTCCGTGATGATTATTGCAACCGGCGAATCCGGCCATTTGCTGTCACGCAACTACGACGACCTGTCGGTGCTGTGGCGACAGGGGCAATACATCCCGATGTCGCTGGACCCTGCGCGCGCGCGCGGCGGGGCCATCGGCATTACCCGCCTGACCCCGTCACAATAGACCCGCCCTAATCGACGAAGGCTTTTTCGATAACGAATTCACCGGGTTCGGAATTGGCACCCTCTTTCATGCCGATATCGAGACATATCTGTTTGTGGTCCTTCAGCATCGCCATTGATCCGCAAATCATCACCCGGTCTGTGTCCGGCGACAGAGCCGCGCCGGTGTGCTGTTCAAACCGGTCGTCTCGCAACCAGTCGGTCATGCGCCCCATCAGCGGACTTTCCTGCCGCGTCGTGGTGCCGACGTAGGTCAGTTTGTCGCCGACAACCTCGGACAGCAGTTCGTCACCGGCTATCTCCGCCATCAGGTGCTTGCCATAATCAAGTTCTTTTACATCGCGACAGGTTTGCGTCAAAATAACCGAGTCGAATTTTTCGTAGGTTTCCGGGTCGCGGATGACGCTGGCAAACGGTGCGATGCCGGTTCCGGTTGAAAACAGCACCAGCCGTTTGCCCGGGATCAAGGCATCATGGACCAGCGTGCCGGTGGCCTTGGGCCGGATAACAATTTTGTCACCGACCTTCATGTGCTGCAAACGCGAGGTCAACGGGCCATCGGCAACCTTGATCGAATAAAACTCCAGATCCTCGGCCCAGTTCGGCGAGGCGATGGAATAGGCACGCAACAGCGGTTTTTCACCGTTTTCCAGTCCGATCATTGCAAACTCGCCGCTGCGAAAACGAAACGACGCAGGCCGTTCGCACCGGAAAGAAAAGGTTTTGTCGGTCCAGTGGCGAACCTCGGTCACAGTCAGAAATTCCAGCCCGCGATAGGCTTTCGGCAGTTCGGTGGTCATGCGTATTCCTCGAATTTTTGCTCCAGAGCCGTATACCGGCCTTGTTGCCGCGATTAAAGCCCCGATTTTGGCCTGAATTGGCACATGCCAGCCGACGAAACATTGACCTATCGCAATTTCCCAGTTATTGAGCAGATACTCGAAAGAGCCACAATTTGGTGGTTCGGGCCGCCCTGATATTAGCGGCCGATTCAAATGCCGCAACAGACGGAAAACAATGACCACATTTCAAGAACTCGAGCTGGACCCCAAGGTCCTGCAGGCCGTAACCGAAACAGGTTACGAAACCCCCACCCCCATTCAGGCCGAGGCCATTCCGCACGCGCTACAAGGTCGTGACGTGCTGGGTATCGCACAAACCGGAACCGGCAAGACCGCTTCCTTTACGCTGCCGATGATCACCATGTTGTCCAAGGGCCGCGCACGGGCGCGGATGCCGCGCTCATTGGTGCTGGCCCCGACGCGGGAACTGGCCGCGCAGGTCGCCGAGAATTTCGAGACCTATGCAAAATATTCCAAGCTCTCGATGGCGCTGTTGATCGGCGGCGTCAGCTTCAAGGACCAGGACAAGCTGATCGACCGCGGTGTCGATGTGCTGATTGCCACGCCCGGTCGGCTGCTCGACCATTTCGAGCGCGGCAAGCTGATGCTGAACGGCGTTCAGATCATGGTGGTGGACGAGGCCGACCGGATGCTGGACATGGGGTTCATCCCCGATATCGAGCGGATTTTCAAGCTGACGCCCTTCACCCGCCAGACGTTGTTTTTCTCGGCGACCATGGCGCCGGAAATCACCCGCGTCACACAGGAATTCCTGCATAATCCGGTGCGGGTCGAGGTGGCGCGGCAGGCGACAACCTCGGAAACCATTACACAGGCGGTTTGCAAGGTTTCGGCCTCGCGCAAGGATCGCGGGCCGCGCGAAAAACGCGACACCCTGCGCGCGCTGATCACCGGTGAAGGCGAAAGCCTGACCAACGCCATTATTTTCTGCAACCGGAAACGCGATGTCGATATCGTCGCCAAATCGCTGAAAAAACACGGTCTGGATGCCGCCCCCATCCACGGAGATCTGGACCAGTCGGTGCGCACGCGCATCCTGACCAGTTTCAGGGATGGCGAGTTGAAACTGCTTGTGGCCTCGGATGTGGCCGCACGCGGCCTCGATATTCCCAGCGTCAGCCATGTGTTCAACTTCGACGTTCCCATCCACTCCGAGGATTACGTCCACCGCATCGGTCGCACCGGCCGTGCCGGCCGCGACGGCAAGGCGATTACACTGGTGATGTCGTTCGAGGAAAAATACCTCGCCGCGATCGAGGATCTGGTGAAAAAGAAAATACCGGAAATGGACAACCCGTTGGCCACCGGCACGCCAAACGCAACACAGCCTGACGCGCCTGCCGAAAGCCACCCCGACAGTGCCGAGGAAAAACCCCGCCGCGAGCGGCGTCCGCGCAACCGCAAACCCAAACCCGATCCGGTAGCCAGCGAAAGCGTGCCTCAACCGGAACAATCCGCACCGGCAGAACCGCGCCGCGAACGCGCGCCCAGACCGCCGCGCGGTCGGGGACCCCGCCGCGATAACGGGCCGCGTGTCGTCGGTATGGGTGATCACGTTCCCGCCTTTATGCAGCGTGATTTACGCGCGCTGCAAGAGGCCGCGCAGGCGTCAGCCGAGGCAAGGGAAAAGAAACGTGCGGAAGATGCCGCACTTGCGGACGAATCCGTCACCGAAAAACCTGTCAGAAAGGCACGAAAGCGCAAACCTGCGCCCGAGGATGTTCCCGTTGATGCGCTGATCGCCGAAGACGTCGTGTCGGTAGTGATCGAGGAAACGCCAGCCGATCCGGCCTTGACGAGCGACACCGAAACGCCCGTGGCCGAAAAACCGGCGAAAAAACCGCGCAAACGTCGGGTTGCCAAAACGGTTGAACCGGCAGACGGGGATGGCGCCGAAACACCTGAACCGGCAAAAAAACCGCGCAAGCGGCGTGTGAAAAAACCGGAAAGCGTCGAACCGGCGCCGGATACCGTTTCGGATGTCGCCGACCCGGGCGAAAATACGAAATCCGAGGATCCCGACGACGCGGTTTCAGAATAGACGTTTCAGAATAGACAGTGTACGCAAACGCCCCGAATATTCGGGGCGTTCGCGGTTTCCCTAGGGTCAGGACCCATTAATCCGGCACGCGCAGTTTGACGGATTTGTTCGCT
>CAZDLV010000127.1:0-6960 GCA_964506345.1 uncultured Rhodobacterales bacterium
GGCGGCTCATTCCCCGTCCTCCACATGAAAAACCTGCGGGAAATTCCGGCGCACCTTGTCCATGTCCAGACGCAACAACGCCGCGTAGGATGCCGGATCGAACGGATCCTCGGCCGGCACCACCTCGCGCCCGAACAGCCAGTTCAGGCGGCCCGCATCCAGATTGCCGCGCTCGAACGGTTCCTCGCCGAAAAAATTCCACAGCGAGGCCAGAAACGCCTCGTCCGCGCGCCGGTCCGCAGGGCGACGGTCGCGGTAGCGCTCGCGTGCCTTCAGCACCGGCACATCCTTTTTGGCCGGACGCCGGATGGTAAACTGGAAATCGGTGCCGGTCAGACGAGAGGGAAAACCGCGATGCTTCAGCATGGGGTCACCCCCTGCGTCAGTCCTCGTCCTCGGCCAGATGCATGATCGCGATGGCCATCGAAACGCCGCCGAAGGTCAGCGAGGCCTGATAGAACAGCAAAAACGTCGCCAACCCGCTGTGATCGGTTGCCAGCCGTGTTCCCAGCCCCAGAAAATCCGTCCAGATGGCAACCAGAACGGTCACGCAGCCGATAACGATTCCGTTGAACATATGACGGAACATGAAACGGACGAGCTTGGGCAGTTTCGGAAACAACATTGTCGGAATCCACATCACAGGGAGCTATAGCCCGAAGATAGACCTTCTGCCCGCCACCACAAGACGGCGCTATTGTCGCAGCGGGTTTCATGCCTGACAGTGTCATCGCGCACGTCGGCACAGTTCCGGACGTTTCCGGCCCGCCGACAATAGACGCAAGCAAACGTTGTGGTAGAAAGTTCAGCAGCATTTCGCATACATCCTTGAAACGGGTTTTATTGCGTCGTAGCGGAAAACAGGGCGGGTTTGTCGGGATGCACCATCCATCATATGCCCCTTACAACGGTATATTGTCATGTTTTTTCCACGGATTGCTCAGCTGCTTGTTGCGCAAGCTGGCAAAGGCGCGGCAAATGCGTTTTCGTGTGCCCCGGGGCATGATGACCTCGTCTATGAATCCGCGCTCGGCCGCAACGAAGGGATTGGCGAAGCGCGCCTCGTAATCTTTCGTATGCTCCGCGATTTTCTGCGGATTGCCAAGGTCGGCACGATGGATAATCTCGGTCGCGCCCTTGGCCCCCATCACCGCGATTTCCGCAGTCGGCCAGGCATAGTTGAAATCACCGCGCAGGTGTTTGGAGGCCATGACGTCATAGGCCCCGCCATAGGCCTTGCGGGTAATCACCGTCACCTTCGGCACCGTCGCCTCGCCATAGGCAAACAGCAGTTTCGCCCCGTGCTTGATCACGCCGCCATATTCCTGCGCCGTGCCGGGCAGGAAACCCGGAACATCGACCAGCGTCAGAATCGGGATTTCGAAAGCATCGCAAAACCGCACAAACCGCGCCGCCTTGCGACTGGACGCGATATCCAGACATCCGGCCAACACCATCGGCTGGTTTGCCACCACGCCAACCGTCTGCCCCTCCAGCCGGATGAAACCGGTCAGGATGTTTTTTGCGTAATCCGCCTGTATTTCAAAAAAATCGCCCTCGTCCGCCAGTTTTCGCACCAGCTCGTGCATATCATAGGGTGCGTTGGCGTTGTCGGGAACAAGGGTGTCCAGACTGGGTTCCTCGCGCGACAAATCATCGAAAAACGGGCGCACCGGCGGTTTTTCGCGGTTGTTGAGCGGCAACAGGTCCACCAGACGCCGGACCTCCAGAAGTGCGTCGATATCATTGTCGAACGCACCGTCCGCCACCGAGGACTTCGAGGTGTGGGTTTTCGCCCCCCCCAGTTCCTCGGCCGTCACCACCTCGTTGGTGACGGTTTTCACCACATCGGGACCGGTTACGAACATATACGAACTGTCACGCACCATAAAAATGAAATCGGTGATGGCGGGTGAATAAACCGCGCCGCCCGCGCAGGGTCCCATGATGACGCTGATCTGCGGGATCACACCCGATGCCTCGATGTTTTTCTGGAACACATCGGCATATCCGCCCAACGCATCGACGCCTTCCTGAATGCGCGCGCCACCGGAATCGTTCAAGCCGATCACCGGCGCGCCGTTTTTCATCGCCATATCCATGATCTTGCAGATTTTCTGCGCATGGGTCGCCGAGAGCGAACCGCCAAGCACCGTAAAATCCTGCGAAAACAGATACACCAGACGTCCGTTGATCGTGCCCCAGCCCGTAACCACCCCGTCGCCCGGATATTTCTGTTTATCCATCCCGAAATCGACCGAGCGGTGCGCCACGAACATATCGAACTCCTCGAAACTGTCCTCGTCCAGCAAAACCTCGATCCGTTCGCGTGCCGTCAACTTGCCCTTGGCGTGTTGCACGTCGATACGCCGTTGCCCGCCGCCAAGGCGTGCCTGCGCGCGGCGCGTTTCCAGTTGTTCGAGGATGGCTTTCATGGCGGGGTCTCCTGTCAGGACGGTTGCGCCGCAGCATAGGGCAAAAAAGTCGCAGTTAGAAGGCTTGCTTCGCGTATTTGCAAAGTATACACCGCGCCCTAGATGCAAATTGCATAATTGCAAAGTTTTCTGAAAGCCACCATCATGAATACATCCAGCAGCCGCCCGAGCTTCGCGCAGCTATTCACCCCGAAAATTGTCACCGTCTTCAAGGAAGGCTATGGCACGACCGAATTGAAACACGACGTGGTCGCCGGCCTTACCGTCGCCATCGTCGCCCTGCCACTGTCGATGGCCATCGCCATTGCCTCGGGTGTTTCGCCAGACAAAGGTTTGTGGACCTCGATCGTTGGCGGTTTTCTGGTGTCGCTGCTTGGCGGCAGCCGTTTCCAGATTGGCGGGCCTGCCGGCGCCTTCATTGTTCTTGTTGCGGCAACGGTGCAGCGAAACGGGCTGGACGGGCTGTTCCTGACGACATTTCTGGCCGGTATTTTCCTGACTATCGGCGGTTTTCTGCGTCTTGGCACCTATATCAAGTTCATTCCGTTTCCGGTGACGGTCGGATTCACCACCGGCATCGCAATCATCATATTTTTCAGTCAGGTGTCCTCGGCCTTCGGATTACAGATCACGGGAACCGAGCCGGGGGCAATTCTGGATAAAATCCCCGTTCTGGTCGCCGCGGCCAACACCATTTCGATCCCGGCCATATCGATCACGGTGCTGACGCTTGCGACCATTCTTGCGGTTCGCAAGTTTCTGCCCGGATGGCCGGATATGCTGATTGCGCTGACGCTGGCATCGGTTCTGGCCTTCGCAATGGGGTTGCAGGTCGAAACCATCGGGACCAAATTCGGCGGCATTCCGGCCAGCGTGCCTATGCCCCACATCCCGCTGTTCAGCCTGGCCAAAGTGCGCGCCGTTCTGCCCGATGCCATTGCCTTTGCTCTTTTGGGAATGATCGAGTCGCTGTTATCGGCCGTGGTTGCCGACGGTATGACGGGGCGGCGTCACCGCTCGAACAGTGAACTGGTGGGACAGGGGATCGCCAATATCGCCAGCAGCATTTTCGGCGCAATGGCGGTTACCGGCAACATCGCCCGAACCGCAACCAACATCCGTGCCGGCGCCCATGGCCCGCTGGCCGGAATTTTCCACTCGCTGTTCCTGATTGTCTTTGTGGTGGTGGCTGCACCGCTGGCCAGTTACATCCCCATTACCGCGCTCGCCGGCATCCTGATTTTTGTGGCCTGGAACATGGCGGAAAAATCGGCCATCCGCGCCCTGTTGCGAAAACCGAGCGGCGATGCCGTTGTCCTGATCGTAACGTTGCTGCTAACGGTTTTCCGCGATCTGACCGAGGCGATTACAGTCGGGTTCGCCATCGGATCCGTTCTGTTCATCCACCGCATGTCGCAAACCACCGCGATCGAAAGTGTCGGATCGCTGGTCGCCGAGGACGTAGCGGACGACGACACCCGCCCGCCGTATCACGAAGAAGGCGCAATACCGGACGTTGTTGTCCACCGCATTCGCGGCGCGCTGTTCTTCGGGGCCACCTCTATTCTGGATGCGGTGCTGGACCAGATCCGTGATCACCATCGCGTGCTGGTGCTGGATTTCACCGAGGTGCCGTTTGTCGATGCCAGCGGCGCGAATTCCATCCACTCGGTTACGGAAAAAGCCGTACAACGGGGAATTGCCGTGTTCATTGTCGGAACCGATGCGTCCGAAACCCAGATCCTGCGCTCGCACGGGATAGACACGCCCGGCGTCGGATATTGCGATACGGTGCGCGAGGCACTGGACCTTTGGAAAGTTGCCAATATCATGGAAGACCCCGCCAACCCGAACGCCCCGACCGGATAGGTAGATGCAAAACACAAAATTATATGCCGGCGTAAAGCTGCGCGAGGTCCGCACGAAACTGGGGCTGACGCAGAAGGATTTTGCCGCCACGCTAGGCGTGTCGCTGTCCTACCTGAACCAGATGGAGAACAACAACCGGCCGATTTCGGCCACCGTGGTATTGTCGATGGCGCACGAATTCGGGTTCGACGTTACCGAACTGTCAGCCAATGACGGCGAACGTGTTGTCGTGGATATGCGCGAGGCCCTCGCCGATCCGGTGTTTGGCGACGACATTCCACCGTTGGCTGATCTGCAACTGACCGCCTCGAACGCGCCGATGCTGGCCAAGGCGTTCCTGACCCTTCACCGCGCGCACCGACTGTCACAGGAACGCCTTGCCTCGTTGAACGAGGCACTGGGGCGCGAAGAAAGCCCGCTCGCCCCGCTTCCGTGGGAAGAGGTCCGGGATTTTTTCCACTACTGCGACAACTATATCGATGCGGTCGACCGCGCAGCCGAACATTTTCACGCGCGCGCCGGTCTGGCGGGGCCGGACAAACTGCGTGCGCTTGCCGATTGGCTGAAGCAGGAGCACGCGATATCGGTGGTCTTTACGGCCCACGGCCCTTTGCGCGCGCTTGATCCGGACACCGGAACATTGCAGGTGCTGGCGCGATCCGGCGCGGCGACGCAAGCCTTCCAGATTGCGCACCAGATCGCCCTGCTGGAACACGACGAGTTGCTGGAGGCCACGCTGGACTTCGCCCGTTTCCGCACACCCGAGGCGCGGGATATCTGCAAGATCGGGCTGGCAAACTATTTCGCCGGCGCGACGCTCCTGCCCTACGGGGCCTTTCTGGCCACAGCGCGCGAGGTGCGGCACGATCTGGAAATGCTGGCGGACCACTTTTCCGCCAGTATCGAGCAGGTGGCGCACCGGCTCTCGACCATGCAGCGGGCGGGGGCCAAGGGCGTTCCGTTTTTTTTCGTGCGGGTCGATCAGGCGGGCACGATCACTAAACGCCACTCGGCCACGCGCCTGCAATTCGCGCGATTCGGCGGCGCCTGCCCGCTGTGGAATGTGCATCGGGCGTTTGAAACGCCGGGGCGATTCCTACGCCAGTTGGCGGAAACCCCTGACGGTGTGCGCTATTTCTGTCTGGCGCGGGATGTGTCGAAAACCGGCGGCTCTTTCCGTGCGCCGGTGCAGCGGTTTGCCATCGGGTTGGGATGCGAGGTCCAACACGCCGACGCGCTGGTCTATGCGGATGATCTGGATGTGCAGAACGAGGCGGCCTTCGAGCCGATCGGCATTTCCTGCCGCATCTGCCCGCGCGAAAATTGTCACCAACGCGCGGTTCCGCCACTTGAGCGGAGCCTTAACATCGACCATAACGCGCGCGGAATAATTCCGTATTCCATTGAATAGGTTGTTTATTTTTTCACCTGTTAAAACCACTAAACCGGTTTAGTAGTTTTGAAATCCGGCACAAAAAATATTTATTTTACCGTTTGATAAAAAATAAAACCTGTGGCAACGTAAGAAAAAACGATGCCACAGGAGGGCGCGATGCCAAACGATATGCAGACTTCGGGGATACGGGACCATCGTCTCGCGCCCGGGGATTACGCCGAAAACTTTTCCGACCTTCACCTGCCGATGGACGACCACGAAGCACTGGTCGCTGCCGACCGCTGCTATTTCTGCCACGATGCCCCGTGCATGGAGGCCTGCCCCACCACCATCGACATCCCGCTGTTCATCCGCGAGATTTCGACCGGCATGGCAACCGCGGCCGCGAAAACCATTTTCGCACAGAACATCATGGGCGGCATGTGTGCCCGCGTCTGCCCCACCGAAACCCTGTGCGAGGAGGTCTGCGTGCGCGAGACCGCCGAACACGAGCCGGTGCGGATCGGCCGCCTGCAGCGCTACGCCACCGACGCCCTGATGACCAAAGGGGAGCACCCGTTTTCCCGCGCTGCCGATACCGGCAGGAAGGTCGCCGTTGTCGGTGCCGGTCCCGCCGGCATGTCGGCGGCCCACCGGCTGGCCCTGCACGGGCACAGCGTCACGGTTTTCGATGCGCGCCCCAAAGCGGGCGGGCTGAACGAATACGGGATCGCTGCCTATAAGTCTCCCGACAACTTCGCGCAGGCCGAGGTGGACTGGCTGCTGAAAATCGGCGGGATCGAGGTAAAGCATGACTCGCCGATTGGCGGGGACATGACCCTAGATTCGCTGAAACAGGAATACGACGCGGTGTTCCTTGCTATCGGCCTGCGCGGGGTGAACGCCCTGCGGACCGAGGGCGAGGACCTCGAAAACGTGCGTGATGCGGTCGATTTCATTGCGGAATTGCGTCAGGCGGTGGATCTTTCCTCCCTCCCCGTCGGGCGCAATGTCATTGTCATCGGCGGCGGCATGACCGCCGTGGATGCTGCCGTGCAGTCGAAACTGCTGGGTGCGGAGCATGTGACCATGGTTTACCGCCGCGGCAAGGAACGCATGAGCGCCTCGGAATTCGAGCAGGAACTGGCCACCTCCAACGGCGTGCAGATCATTTACGGCGCCGCCCCGCTGCGGGTCATCGGCGACAAGTCTGTCGAGGCCGTGGAATTCGTCTATACCCGCGAGGAAATCGGCCAGCTTGTAACCACGGGCGAGACCTTT
>CAZDLV010000128.1:0-6914 GCA_964506345.1 uncultured Rhodobacterales bacterium
CTCCGTCTTTGGCCTTTCCCGCACTAGGGGCCGGCCAAATCATAAGCCACCGGAAAAATCCCGGGGCATCACCTGTCGTAACTTTAAGGGAGGACGACATGAAACTAACTAAACTGGCAGTCATTGCCGCCGCAGCGATTTCCGTTGCAAGCCCGATGCTGGCGGGGGAACTTGTGTTCCCGTCGCTTAGCTATCGCACCGGGCCTTACGCCGCCAACGGCACCCCCGTGGCGGATGGTTTCGCCGATTACATGACGCTGTTGAATGAACGCGACGGCGGCATCGGCGGTGTCAAAACCAAGGTTGTCGAATGCGAAACCGGCTATTCGACCGAAAAAGGCGTGGAGTGCTACGAATCCACCAAGGACCTCGGTTCGCTCGTCTATATGCCGCTGTCCACCGGCATCACCTATCAGTTGATCCCGAAAGTGACGGCTGACAAAATCCCGATGCTGACCACCGGATATGGCCGGACCTCGGCCGCGAACGGCAAGGTGTTCGAATACATCTTCAACTTCCCGGCAAACTACTGGACGGGTGCGTCGGTGGCGGTCAACTATCTGCTGGATCAGGAAGGTGGCAGCCTGAAAGGCAAGACCATCGCGTTGCTGTATCACAACTCTGCCTACGGCAAGGAACCGATCCGCACGCTGGAAGTTCTGGCGGAAAAATACGGCTTCAAACTGTCGCTTCTGCCCGTTGACCATCCCGGTCAGGAACAGAAATCGCAGTGGTTGCAGATTCGTCGCGAGCGTCCCGACTATGTCCTGATGTGGGGCTGGGGTGTGATGAATCCGGTCGCTATCCAGGAAGCCGCGAACATCAAGTTCCCGATGGATAAATTCATCGGTATCTGGTGGTCCGGTTCCGAAAACGACGTGATTCCGGCCGGCGATGCCGCCGATGGCTACAAGGCGCTGACCTTCCACGCTGTGGGAACGGACTTCCCGGTATTCGCCGACATCCAGAAATATGTCGTCGATGCGGGCAAAGCCGCCGGTACGGGTGAAAACGTCGGTACGGTGTTGTATAACCGCGGTATGTACGGCGCGATGCTGGCTGCCGAGGCTGTGAAAGTTGCCCAGAAAATGAACGGGGTTGCCGAAATCACGCCGCAGATGATGCAGCAGGGTCTCGAAAACCTGGTCATCGACGACGCCAACATGGCGGCGATCGGTTTCGGCGGGTTTGGTCCGAACTTCTCGGTCAGCTGTTCCAACCACGGTGGCCCGGGTCTTGCCGCTGTGCAGCAGTGGGATGCCAAAGCCAAAAAATGGACTCTGGTTTCCGACTTCATGAAACCGGACATGGACGTTATCCAGCCGCTGATCGATGCTGACTCCGCTGCTTATGCAGCCGAGAACAACATCACGCCGCGTAGCTGTAACTAAGCCAACCTCTCCGGCCCCTTCAGGGGGGCCGGAGACCCCGTTCGTTTTGACATTTTCCAACTGCGAGACATACCGATGCCGGATGCGACCAAAACCGAGACCCTGCTGGAGGTCAAAAATATCGAGGTGATTTACAATCACGTCATTCTTGTCCTCAAGGGGGTGTCCCTGTCGGTTCCCAAGGGCGGCATTACCGCGCTTCTTGGTGGTAACGGCGCCGGTAAAACCACAACGTTGAAGGCGATTTCCAACCTGCTGCGTTCCGAGCGCGGCGAGGTGACCAAAGGCACCATAACCTATCGCGGCCAGCCGGTCAGCGAGCTGACTCCGACGGCGATGGTCAAGCGCGGCGTTATTCAGGTGATGGAGGGCCGCCATTGTTTCGAGCATCTGACGGTCGAAGAAAACCTGATGACCGGCGCCTACACCCGTTCAGACGGCAAGGCCGCCGTCGCCGCCGATCTGGATATGGTATACAATTATTTCCCGCGTCTGCGGGAACGCCGCAAGAGTCAGGCCGGCTATACCTCGGGTGGCGAGCAACAGATGATCGCCATCGGTCGCGCCATCATGTCCCGCCCCGAAACCGTGCTGCTGGACGAACCCTCGATGGGTCTCGCCCCGCAACTGGTCGAAGAGATTTTCCAGATCGTCAAGGGCCTGAACGAAAACGAAGGCGTGTCCTTCCTGCTGGCCGAACAGAACACCAATGTCGCGCTGCGCTATGCCGACTACGGGTATATTCTGGAATCCGGCCGGGTTGTGATGGACGGTCCCGCCGATGATCTGCGCGAGAATCCGGACGTCAAGGAATTCTACCTCGGCGTTTCCGACGAGGGCCGCAAATCCTTTCGCGACGTGCGATCCTATCGTCGCCGCAAGCGCTGGCTAAGCTGACCCTCGCCGCTCCCGACATATTGCCAAGGATGGTTTCATGACCGAATTTTACGACAAGCTGGAAACCCGTTCCGCCGATGAACGCGCCGCCGATCTGGCCGACGCCCTGCCGCGCCAGATCACCAATGCCATGGAAAAATCCCCCGCCATGGCCGCGCATCTCG
Organism: uncultured Rhodobacterales bacterium; assembly: GCA_964506345.1. Taxonomy (GTDB): domain Bacteria; phylum Pseudomonadota; class Alphaproteobacteria; order Rhodobacterales; family Rhodobacteraceae; genus NORP23. The sequence continues at coordinate 2,453 of CAZDLV010000128.1, forward strand.
GCAATATCGACCCCGCCGCCATCCGCACGCGCGAAGACCTTGCCGCGCTGCCGGTCCTGCGCAAATCCGCCCTCGGCGCCGAGCAAAAGGCCCGCCCGCCCTTCGGCGGCTTTACCACCAAATCGCCCGAACAGATGCGCCATGTTTTCCAGTCCCCCGGCCCGATTTACGAGCCGGGCGGCGACGGTCATGACTGGTGGCGTATGGGCCGCGCGCTGCACGCGCTCGGCATCGACAACGACGACATCGTGCAGAACTGTTTTTCCTATCACCTGACCCCCGCCGGCATGATTTTCGAGAACGGCGCGGCGGCTGTCGGCGCCACTGTCCTGCCTGCCGGCACCGGCCAGACGGAATTGCAGGCACAGGCCGCCGCCGACATCGGCGTCACCGCCTATGCCGGCACGCCGGATTATCTGAAAGTCATCCTCGACAAGGCCGACGAGATGGGCCTCGACCTGTCGCGCATCACCCGCGCGGCGGTGGGCGGCGGCGCGCTGTTCCCGAGCCTGCGTCAGGAATACGCCGACCGCGGCATCACCTGCCTGCAATCCTACGCTACCGCAGACCTTGGCAACATCGCCTATGAATCGCTGGCGATGGAGGGCATGATCGTGGACGAGGGCGTGATCGTCGAGATCGTCACCCCCGGCACCGGCACCCCCGTTCCCGCGGGCGAGGTGGGCGAGGTTATCGTCACCACCCTCAATCCCGACTACCCGCTGATCCGCTTCGCCACCGGCGACCTCTCGGCGGTCTTGGCGGGGGAATCCCCCTGCGGGCGCACCAACATGCGGATCAAAGGCTGGATGGGCCGCGCCGACCAGACCACCAAGATCAAGGGCATGTTCGTGCGCCCTGAACAGGTCGCCGCCCTCGTCGCCCGCCACCCCGAAATCCTGCGCGCCCGTGTCATTGCCACCCGCGTTGGCGAACAGGACGCCATGACCGTGCAGGTGGAGGCCGAGTCCGCCGACGCCGATGCCATCGCGGCCTCGGTCCACGCAGTCCTGAAACTGCGCGGCAAGGTCGAGGTCGTCGCCCCCGGCAGCCTGCCCAAAGACGGCAAGGTCATCGACGACCGGCGCAGCTACGAATAGGCAATATCCGGCCACGTGGCGGGCAGGGGGGTGCTTTGCCTGCCGCGCTCTGATACCGTTCGGGAAAGCATTCCGGAGGGCATCATGAAAAAACCTGCCAAATTGTCGTTTCTTGTCCTGACGCTCGCGAGTTTTGCGCTGGCGCAGCCGGCGTTGTCCGATAGCCTTGCGTTGCTGGTTACCAACACGGCTTATGCAAATGCCGGCGTCGGGGGGGGACCGGCGCAGGATCATACGGTGTTGCTGAATGCCTATCGCGCGCAGGGGTTCGATGTCATTGACGGGCGCGACATGACTGCCGGCGATTTGCGCGCGGCCATCGAAAAATTCTATGCCCGTGCCGCCAATACCGACCGTTTGATCGTGCATTTCACCGGCCGCGCCGCCACCCTCGGGCCGCAAAGCTGGCTGCTGCCGGTGGATGTGCAGACCGGTTCGCCGGTTGCGATGGGATACGATGCGCCGTCGGTGCAGATGATCCTGCGGCTGCTGGCGGCGGAACCGGGGCATAGCGCGTTGTTCTTTGCCGATATCGGTGGTGACGTGGCCGCGCCGTTTTCGGCCGGAATTGGCGATGTCAATGTGCCGCAAGGCGTGTTGTTCGTCAGCGGGCCGGAAAAAACCCTGAACGATTTTGTTGTGTCCGACCTGTTGACCAACGCGCGCCCCGTGGCGCAGGCGCTGGAAAATGCCGATATCGCGCTGCGTATCGAAGGGTTCGTTTCACCGGATGTGGCGCTGGTGCCGGCGCCGGCAACCCCGCCGACCGCCGCCGGTTCGAACTGGATCGATCTGGTGGCCGAGCAAACCCTGTGGGCCGTGGCCGACAAAAGCGGCAAGGCGACGGATTTGCAGGAATACCTTACCCGGTTTCCGAACGGCATTTTCGCCGATACGGCAAAATCCCGTCTGGCGGCGCTGGCCAAACCGGCCGCGCCGACCGCCGAAGATATCGAAAACGCGCTTAAACTCAGCCGCGCGGACCGGCGCGAGTTGCAGGCCAACCTGACGGTTCTGGGCTATGACACACGCGGGGTGGACGGCATTCTGGGGCGCGGCTCGCGTGCCGCTATCGCCGCATGGCAACAGGATCAGGGGCTGGAAAAAACCGCCCATGTCACGGCAGCGCAGGTTGCCAGCCTGTCGGCACAGGCCGATGCGCGCCGCGCAGTGATCCGGCGCAACGATATCCGTTACTGGAACGCCACCGGCCTGTCCGGCAACAAGGCGGATTTGCAACGGTATCTGGATAAATACCCCGAGGGCATCCACGCGGCAGAGGCAAAAGACGCGCTGGCCGCCATTGCCGCCGCCGAACAGGAGGCCGCAGATACCGCCGCATGGACCACGGCGGTGGGTGAAAACACCGCCGACGGGTATCGCACCTATCTGGCCGGCTTTCCCGACGGCATTTACGCCGAGGTCGCGAAAACCCGGATCGAGGCGCTGGATCCCGGTTCGTTAACACCCGATGCCCGGGCGCTGGCGCGTGCTGCCGAACGCCGTCTTGGCCTGAATCCGGCGACGCGGCTGCTGATCGAAACCCGCCTGCGCAGCCTCGGGTTCAATCCGGGAAATGTTGACGGGGTGTTTGATTCGGCGACCCGCGACGCGATCCGCGCCTATCAGGACAGCAAGGGGATGCCCGTGACCGGCTTTGTCGATTCGGCAACGGTGCGGGCGCTGCTGCTTGGCTGAACAGGGCGCGCGCAAAGAAAAAGCCGCGTGTCCGACGCGGCTTGTTTCAACACTTTATGGCGGGCAGATCAGCCCTGACGCGCTTTGAAACGCGGCTGTGTCTTGTTGATCACATAGACACGACCCTTGCGGCGGACAACACGGCAATCGCGATGACGCGCCTTCAGGGAGCGAAGCGAGTTCTTGACTTTCATAGTCTCTCTCCTATCAGCGGCGCGGGTGTTGCGCCTGTTAAATTCATACCATCCCTGCGGGGGGAATGGTGGGCGTAACTGGGATTGAACCAGTGACCCCTTCGATGTCAACGAAGTGCTCTCCCGCTGAGCTATACGCCCGAAAAGAAAACAAGCGCTGCCAAAGCACCGCTCGCGTGAAGGTGTCTATAAAAGGAGTCGCCCGAAGGTTCAAGGGCTTTTGCCAAGAACTTATCCGGTCTATGTTACGAAAAAACCGCCGACACAACCACCGGGTCATTTCCATGTCGCAAACGTCCTATTTCCTGCGTCGCCCAGACACGCCCGAAACCGGCGTGGTGTTCAGTTCGCCCCACAGCGGCGCCGAATATCCGGCGGACTTTCTGGCGATGACCCGGCTTGATTCGCTGGCCATCCGCAGTTCCGAGGATGCTTTCGTCGACCGTATTTTTTCTGCGGCACCGGTTTGTGGCGCACCACTGATCAGCGCCCGTTTCCCGCGTGCATATGTGGATTTGAACCGCGCGCCGGACGAACTGGATCCTGCGGTGGTTCGCGGGGTCCACGTTGCCGGCACCAACCCGCGGATATCTGCGGGTCTGGGGGTGATTCCGCGCGTGGTTGCCGGGCATCGTGCCATCCGCAGCGGCAAGATATCGATGCACGAGGCACAGCGGCGCCTGAACCTGGCCTATCACCCGTTCCATGCCCGCCTGTCGGCATTGCTGGACGAACAGGTGGCGCGTTTCGGCATGGCGGTGCTGATCGACTGCCACTCCATGCCCGGCGATGCGCTGACTCATCTGGGAAATACGCCGGGCGGCATACCGGATATCGTCCTTGGCGACCGGTTCGGCGCATCGTGCGCACCGTGGATTGTCGAGTCCGTCGCTGCGATTTTCGAACAAGAGGGGTTCTCGGTCGCCAGAAACCGCCCCTATGCGGGCGGGTATATTACGCGCAAATACGGCCAGCCGTCGCGGAATATCCATGCGGTGCAGATCGAAATCAGCCGCGTGCTGTATATGGATGAACGCCGCCTGCGACCATTGCCGGATTTCCCCGCGTTTTGCGCCAGATTGGCAAAAGTCACACGGTTGATTTGCGATATTGGCCGAAACGCGCGCGAGTTTGCCGCCGAATAATGCGTCCTCGTAAAAAAAATAGGCCGCGTAGAAACGCGGCCCAAGTCTAGGGAGGAAACGCCCCCGCGAGGGGACTGACGATGCGACGCATCGCTTGGCATCAATATGATATTGCGCTGCAACAAAGTCAATACTGCGACGCACCATTTTTTCGAATTCCGGCGATTATTTTCCCCGGATTGCACGGCCTTTGGTGATGGAACCTACGCCATATTTACCGCGAATCCGATCTGTCGCCCGCTCGGCGGCGGCTCTTTTCGGGGCTTGCGGGTCCAACAGGTCGCCAACGACTCCCGCTTGGGCAGCCGCCACCAGATCGCTGATC
>CAZDLV010000129.1:0-6907 GCA_964506345.1 uncultured Rhodobacterales bacterium
ATATCCCGCAGAACCCCGACTTCAACGGCCGACACAGGAAGGGGCCGGCCTGTATCAGGTTAACCAGTTCCATCAGGGCCGCAAACGCGGGCAGCGATGCTCGGCAGCGGCGGCATACCTGTTTCCCGCGATGGCACGCCAGAACCTGACCGTCGTCACCAAAGCCACCGTTGAACGGATCGAGATCGCGGATGGCCGCGCCACAGGCGTACGGTTTTTGCGCAACGACAAACTGCATCTGGCCAAGGCAGGACGCGAGGTCCTGCTGTGTGCCGGTGCTTTCGGCTCGCCGCAAATCCTTAACCTGTCGGGCATCGGTGCGGCGGACGAATTGCGCGCCCACGGAATCACGGTGGTGCGCGACGTGCCGGGGGTCGGCAAAAACCTGCAAGACCATCTGGATTACACCCTGTCGTATACATCGAAACGCCGCGACGTGATCGGCCTCAACCCCGCCGGTCTGCTGCGTCTGGCCAAGGCGGGCCTGAAATGGCGCAAGGGCGAGGACAGCATGTTCTCCACCCCCTATGCCGAGGGCGGGGCTTTCCTGAAATCCGGCCCGTCGCTGGCGCGGCCCGACCTGCAACTGCATTTCGTCGTTGCCATTGTGGACCAGCACATGCGCAAACTCCACCTCGCCGACGGGTTCAGTTGCCACATCTGCGTGCTGCGCCCCGAAAGCCGCGGCACGGTGGCGCTGAAAGACACCAACCCGTTTTCCGCCCCGCTGATCGACATGGGCTATCTGGCGGCGCAAGGCGACCTCGACCTGTTGCTGAAAGGCGCGAAAATCACACAGGCGATCATGGAGGCTGCGCCGCTCGCCCCGTGGCGCGGCAAGCAGCTTTATAAAACCGACGGTAGCGATGCGGCCCTGATCGCGGATATCCGTAACCGTGCCGACACCATCTATCACCCCGTCGGCAGCTGCCGCATGGGCAACGACGATATGGCCGTGGTCGATCCCGAATTGCGGGTGCGCGGCGTGGCGGGGTTGCGGGTCATCGACGCCTCGGTCATGCCGCGCGTGCCGGGCGGCAACACCAACGCGCCGACGATCATGATTGCCGAAAAGGCCGCCGATATGATCCGTGCGTCACTCGCCGAATAACCCCGCAGGCGGGTCGGCCACGATCCGCCCGGCGGCCAGATCGACAGTGGGCACCGCGTCGCGGGTGAACGGCAGCAATGCCGGTTCTTTCATCCCTTTGCCGAAGATTTCCAGAATATCGCCGGCGCCGTGGTTCAGCACCGCCTTGACCTTGCCCAGAACCGCGCCGCCGGTGTCCACCACCTCCAGCCCGATCAGGTCGGAGTGGTAGTATTCGTCGTCCGGCAAGGCCGGCAGGCGGCTGCGCTCGGTATAAAGCCGGGTGTTGCGCAGGGCGTCGGCGTCTTCCTTGTTGTCCAGCCCGACGATCTTGGCGGCAAAGCCCCCCTTGATCGCACGGGTGATGCCGAGGTCGAACTGCCGCCCGTCCCCGGTCATCAGCGGGCTATAGTCGGCAATCGCCGCCGGATCGGCGCAGAAGCTCTTGATCCGCACCTCGCCGCGCACGCCGAAGGCACCGGAAATCGCGCCCACACATATCAGGTCCTTGTCTGTCATTTCATCGCTCCTGCACGCCCGCCAGCAACGGGTCGCGTTTTTCCCATTTCGCTTTTTCCAGCTCCGGCGTGTCGCTGACCTCCACCGGCCAGCCGACGCACAGATAGGCCACCAGCGCCCAGCTTTCGGGCACCTCCAGATCGCGGGCCATTTGTGCGGGGTCGAGGATCGAAACCCAGCCAACCCCCAGCCCGTGCGCCCGCGACGCCAACCAGAAATTCATCACCGCCGAGACAACGGAATAGCGCCGCGCCTCGGGCATCGTGCCCGCCCCCAGCCCTGCGCCCTTGTCGGTGCCGTCGTCGCAAAACACCGCCAACTGCACCGGCGCGTCACGCATGCCGGACAGCTTCAGCCCCGCGTAAATCTTTGCCCGTTCGCCGGAATACCCCGCCAGCGCCGCCGCATTCGCCGCCTCGAAATTCGCCAGCGCCTTCGCCCGTGCCGCCGGAGATTTCACCGAGACAATCCGCCAAGGCTCCGACAACCCGACCGAGGGGGCCAGCCGGATTGCTTCCAGCACCTGTGCCAGCAATTCGTCGGGCACGGGTTCGTCCGGCCGGAAATGCCGCACATCGCGACGCCAGCGCATCAGGTCGTTCAACTGTTCGCGGAATTCCGGCGAAAACTGTTTCATGGCACCAGAGGTAAAGCGGATCGACAGGAATGTGAACAGAAAACGGCCTCCGGGTTTCCCCGAAGGCCGTCTGTTTCAATCACAACGCACCTATTCGGCGGATGCTTCTTCGGCCGGAGCAGCGGCTGCCTCGGCCGCTTCGGCCAGTTTGGCGGCTTTTTCTTCGGCGCGTTCAACAGTGGCCTTGTGCGCCTTGCCCTTGTTCGGGTTGTTGCGGGTCCTGGCTTCGATAACGCCGGCGGCCTCGAGGAAACGGGACACACGGTCGGTGACCTGTGCGCCTTCACCCAGCCAGTGTTTCACGCGATCAACGTCGATTTTCACGCGATCTTCGCTGTCTTTCGGCAGCAGCGGGTTATAGGTGCCGATTTTCTCGATGTAGCGGCCGTCGCGCGGCATACGGGTGTCGGCGACAACAACACGATAGAAGGGACGTTTTTTGGACCCACCACGGGCCAGACGAATTTTAACAGCCATTTTGTTTCTCCTTAGGATGGCATTGAGGGACTAGGCCCCGTCATTCTTGATTTTCTCGTGATGCCTGATGACTTCGGAAATGATGAAGTTCAGGAATTTCGTTGCAAACTCCGGATCGAGGTTGGCCTTTTCCGCCAGGTCCTCCAGCCGTGCTATCTGTTTTGCTTCGCGCGCGGGATCGCTGGCGGGCAGATCGTGTTCGGCCTTCAGCCGCCCGACGGCCTGCGTGTGTTTGAACCGCTCGCCAAGGGTATAGATCAGGATGGAGTCCAGCCTGTCGATGCTTTCGCGGTGTTCGGCCAGAACCTCGGCGGCTTTCTTCTGGTCCGGTGTCATTTCTTTTTCCCCAGACCGCTCAGCCCCGAAGGCAGCGCAGCACCTTCGGGGTTACCGAAACCGGGTTGCATCGCACCGGCGCCCATGCCCGGCGGCAAGGCCGCGCCCGGACCACCGGCGGGCATACCGCCCTTGCCCATCAGCGCGCCGAGGCCCTGACGCATCAGGCCTTTTTTGCCCATCTTGCCCATCTTCTTCATCATGTCGCCCATCTGGCGCTGCATTTTCAGAAGCTTGTTCAGGTCGGAAACCTCCATCCCCGCGCCCTTGGCCACACGTTTCTTGCGGCTGGCCTGCATGATCTGCGGGTTGGCGCGCTCGCGTTTGGTCATGGACTGGATCAGGGCGATCTGGCGGGTGATGACCTTGTCGTCGATACCGGCGGCGTCCATCTGTTTCTGCATCTTGCCCATGCCGGGCATCATGCCCATCAGGCCGGACATGCCGCCCATCTGCTGCATCTGTTCCAGCTGCTTGCGAAGGTCGTTCATGTTGAACATACCCTTCATCATGCGCTTCATCATCTTTTCGGCCTGTTCGGCCTCGATGGTTTCCTGCGCCTTTTCGACCAGCGAAACAATGTCGCCCATGCCGAGGATACGGCCCGCGATACGGTCGGGGTGGAATTCCTCCAGCGCGTCCATCTTTTCGCCCAGACCGACGAATTTGATCGGCTTGCCGGTGATAGCGCGCATCGACAGGGCGGCACCGCCGCGCCCGTCGCCGTCCATACGGGTCAGGACCACGCCCGAGATGCCGATCTGCCCGTCGAACTGCTCGGCGACGTTGACCGCGTCCTGTCCGGTCAGCCCGTCAACCACCAGCAGGGTTTCGCGCGGGCCGGTGGCGTCGCGGATGGCCTGCACTTCCTCCATCAACTCTTCGTTGATGTGCAGACGGCCGGCGGTGTCGAGCAGATAGACATCATAGCCGCCCAGTGTTGCCTGCTGCTTGGCGCGTTTGGCGATCTGCACGGCGCTCTGCCCGTCGACGATCGGCAGGGTATCGACCCCGATCTGCGCGCCCAGAACCTGCAACTGCTGCATGGCGGCAGGGCGGTAAATATCGAGCGAGGCCATCAGCACCCGCTTGTTCTGTTTTTCCTTCAGCCGCTTGGCCAGCTTGGCGGTGGTGGTGGTTTTGCCCGAGCCTTGCAAACCGACCATCAGGATCGGCGCGGGCGGGTTGTCGACCTTCAGCTCGCCTGCCGTCGCATCGTCGCCGGACAGAACCTTGACCAGTTCGTCATGGACAATCTTGACGACCTGCTGGCCCGGCGTCACCGATTTGGTAACCGCCTGGCCTGCCGCCTTTTCCTGCACCGCCTTGACGAAATCGCGCGCCACCGGCAGCGAGACGTCGGCCTCCAGCAAGGCCACGCGGACCTCGCGCAGTGCCGTGGCCACATCCGCGTCCGAAAGCGCGCCCTGTTTGGTCAGCTTGTCAAAAACGCCGGAGAGCCGGTCGGACAGATTTTCAAACATATCATTGCCCCCCTCGGGCAAACCTCGAACCACAATCCCAAACCACGATGACCCCCGCGGGCGCAACGCGCTGACGGGGGGCGATCCTGATATAGTCACAGGACCGGAAGTTTTGAACCTTCCGGAAGTTGGGGCTGCAATAGGGGATTCCCGCGCAGGCGTCAAGCCTCAGCGAATTCGGCCGATCTCCATCATTTCGCCGGCCAGATCCTGATAGGCGGCGTTCCAGGCCTCTTCCACCTCCTCGGTGAAGGCCTCGGCCAGATTGTCGCGCAGGGTCTCGATCAGGGCGGCGCCCATGGTTTCGAAATCCGCACGCCCGATGCCGGTCATGGCGTGCTGTTCCGCCAGCGAAATATAGCGGTCCATCAACACATCGTCATCGTCCAGATTGTCGACGATCACCCCCAACGCTGTCATATAGTGCATGGCCTGATCGCCAATATCCCCCTTGAACAGCTTGCGAAGCGCCGGATCATAACGGAACAGCTTGCTGTAAAGCCCCAGCGAGCGCGGCTCTATCTGGTCACGAAGCAGCGCGAAACTGCCGCGTACGAGCGAAATCTGGTTTTCCGTTAACGACATCCACGCCCTCCTTTTTTCCGAATATTCCCGTGACCCTACCCTGCCCTCCGTTTTATCGCAATCATACCTTTTACGGTTAACATCTGCGGCCTGCACGGCTAGAAAGGCTTGATTGCAAGCCGCCAGAGGGTTTCATGGCCGACGGACCACTTTTCAAATACCGCGCACTCATTGCCTCGGGTGCCTTGCAGCAGGACACCGGGCAACGGTTTGCGCTGGAAAAGCTGCAACTGCTGCATATGCGGCTGAAAGACTACAATCCGGCCAAACCAAAAAAGGTCGGGTTGGGGATGTTCGGCTGGGGCCGCGAGCCGATCACCCACGCCAGACTGAAGGGGCTGTATCTGTATGGCGGGGTCGGGCGCGGCAAATCCATGCTGATGGACCTGTTTTACGACGAGGCGCCGGTAAAAAACAAACGCCGCGTGCATTTTCACGAGTTCATGCAGGAGGTCCACGACGGAATTTGCGTCGCGCGCGCCAAATACGCAAAGAACCCGGTGCAGCCGGTCGCCGACGAAATCGCCGATTCCGCGACGCTGCTGTGTTTTGACGAAATGCAGATCAGCGACATCACAGACGCCATGCTGGTCGGACGGCTGTTCCAGAAACTGATAGCACGCGGCGTGGTCATCGTCGCCACCTCGAACCGGCCGCCGGACGACCTGTACAAGGACGGGCTGAACCGGGCGCTGTTCGTTCCCTTTATCGACATGATGAAAGAGAATATGGAGGTCTACCACCTTGAAAACGGCGTAGACCACCGGCGCAACCGCATTCATGAAATCGAGGTATACCACACACCGCTCGGGCCGGAAACGACCGCGAAAATGGATGCGGCGTGGAATGTTCTGACCGGCGGCACAAGCGAGCCGCTGGCGTTGCGCCGCAAGGGGCGTGACGTGATCCTGCCGCAGTTCCACAACGGCGTGGCGCGCGCCACGTTTCGCGACCTGTGCGCCCGCCCGCTTGGCCCGGGGGATTATCTGGCTATCGCGGCGGAAATCGACGTTCTGTTGCTGGACGATATTCCGGTGCTGTCGCGCGAAAACAATAACGAAGCCAAGCGGTTCGTTACCCTGATCGACGCGCTCTACGAGGCAGGGGTCCGCCTGGTCTGTTCGGCGGAGAAAGAGCCGGAATCCCTTTACGTCGAAGGTATGGGCGCTTTTGAATTCCAGCGCACGGCATCGCGTCTGGAAGAAATGCGCGCGGATGACTGGGGCGCGGAACTCGCGGCGCAATAGCGGCCAGAAACAAAATAATACATTATGACTTCAAATAGTTACGCGTAAATACCTTCGGAATTTCAAAACCACTAAACCGGTTTAGTGGTTTTGAAACCGTAAAAAAAACGCTACTTCAAGGCGTTCCAGACCCCGACCGTGGCATAGCCGTCCGCCCGCATCCCGTTGGCGCGCTGCCAGGCCTGTACGGCCGCGACGGTTTTCGGCCCGATGCGCCCGTCGGGGCCGCCGGTATCCAGCCCCTGCGCCATCAACGCCCGCTGGATGTCCAGCACCTGCCCGCGCGTCAGCGGCGTGTCCCCGCGCGGCCAACCGGCGCTGAAGCCGCCCGCACCACCGATCCTGTCCGCCAGATGTCCGACGGCAATCGAATAGGACACCGACATATTATATTGCCGGATCACCTGAAAGTTCGGGAAAATCGCGAATACCGGCCCGCGCGCGCCCGCCGGTGCCAGCAAGGCCACCGCATCGTGGTCCGGCAACGCGCCCCCGTCCGCCAGCCGCACCCCCTTGCGGGTCCAGAACCGCG
>CAZDLV010000130.1:0-6870 GCA_964506345.1 uncultured Rhodobacterales bacterium
CCTTGTCGATCGCCAGCCCCTCGACCTGATGGAACATCGGGGTGTGGGTCTGGTCATAATCGGACCGATACACCCGCCCCGGCGCGATGATCCGGCACGGCGCCCCGTGTTTCTCCATATGGCGGATCTGCACGGGCGAAGTGTGGGTGCGCAGCACGTTGGGCGGGCGGTTGTCGCCCTCGCCGCGGTGCATATAGAAGGTGTCGAACTCCTGTCGCGCGGGATGCTCGGGCGGGATGTTCAGGGCGTCGAAATTGTAGAAATCGTTCTCGATCTGCGGCCCCTCGGCGACGGCATAGCCAAGGTCGGCGAAAATCGCGATGATCTCCTCGGTCACTTGCGAGATCGGATGCACGGTCCCCTCGCTGCGCGGGCGCGAAGGCTGCGTCACGTCCAGCCATTCGGCGCGCAGGCGTTCCTCCAGCGCCGCATCGGCCAGCGCGGCCTTGCGCGCGGCAATGGCCGAATTGATCTCGTCCTTCAGCGCGTTCAGCATCGGGCCGGCGGTTTTGCGTTCGTCGGGCGTCATCTTGCCCAGCTCGCGCATTTTCAGCGAGACCTCGCCCTTTTTACCCACAGCGGCCAGACGCACCGCCTCGATCGCGCTTTCGTCGCCTGCATCGGCAATTGCGGCCAGATACTTCGCCTTGAGTTCCTGAATTCCGTCCATGTGACCCTCGTTCATCCCGTTTGGGTTTGGTTATGACGCGCGCCGGGGAAATGCAAGTTTTTGAACCCCCGAAACGCAAAAAGCCCCGATGTTTCCACCGGGGCCTTTGTTTCAGCGTTGCGACCCTAGAGGGCGGCTTTGGCCTGTGCGACGATGGCACCAAATGCTTCCGGCTCGTGAACGGCCAGATCAGCGAGGACCTTGCGGTCAACCTCGATGCCGGCCTTTGTCAGACCGTTGATAAATCGCGAATATGTCAGGCTCTCGTCCACCGAACGAACGGCGGCGTTGATGCGCTGGATCCACAGGGCGCGGAAATTGCGCTTGCGCACGGCGCGGTCGCGCGTGGCATACTGGTTCGCCTTGTCGACGGACTGTGTCGCCGTGCGGAAATTGCGGTGACGCGCGCCGTAGTGGCCCTTGGCGGCCTTGACAACTTTGCGGTGACGGGCGTGGGTGGTGACACCACCTTTAACTCTGGACATTGATCAGGCTCCTCTTAACGTGCGTAAGGCATGTATTTTTTGACGATACCTTCGTCCGCTTTGCTCAGCACCGTGGTGCCGCGCGCGTTGCGAAGGAACTTGTTGGAGCGTTTGATCATGCCGTGGCGTTTGCCTGCCTGACCGGCCTTGATACGACCCGAGGCCGTAACCTTGAAGCGCTTTTTGGCGCCGGATTTTGTCTTCATCTTGGGCATTTCCATCTCCTTGTAGCGGACGTGGTCTGAAAGCGCGACTCGGCAGCCCTTCGGCCGGACACGCAGGTTGAAGCGGCGTTGTAGGTGGCAGACGAAAAAATAGCAAGACCAAAATCCGCCTTTCCACCGACCGGCGCCTTAAAAAAACGACATCACAAATCTGTAAAATACAGGCGGAATATCACCCAGCCTGATCCCGCGTAACGAATAGCTGTCGGCAAAATACAACAGCACCGCGCCAAGCACAAAAACCGCCAGACTTTTCTGGATCGGCATGTCCTTGGTCGCCGCTGAAAAAAACATGATGACAGCAAGAAGCAGCGCCGCGCTCCCCCCCATCAGGAACATCTCGTATCGTGTCATTTATCATCCCCCAATTTGACCGGGGGATTTTATCATTCAGGTTCGCCTTCGTATATCAGTTTTTCCTGCACCGGTGCCACACGCAGGATATTGGTCGATCCGGCGACGTTGAACGGGATGCCGGCGGTCACGATAATCTTGTCTTTTTCGGTGGCAAAACCGTCCTCGCGCGCCACCCTTGCAGCGGCAACAACGGCCATCTTGAACCGCTCCACCGCAGTGGTCACAGAACAGTGCAAACCCCACGTCAGTGCGAGTCTGCGGGCTGTTCGCACCTCGGGTGTCAGGGCGATAATCGGCACGCGCGGCCGCTCGCGCGAGGCCAGCGATGCCGTGGTGCCGGACGACGTGAAACAACAGATCGCCTTGACGTTTGTGGTCTCGGCAACTTCCCGCGCAGCAACGGTTATCGCATCGGCAACACGGGTTTTGGCGCGGGTTCTCGACGCTTCGATCACCTGTCGGTAAATGGCGTCCTGCTCGACCTCGACCGCAACATTGTTCATCGTGGTCACCGCCTCGACCGGATAATCGCCGGCGGCAGATTCCGCCGACAACATCACCGCATCGGCGCCCTCGTAAATCGCTTGCGCCACATCCGACACCTCGGCGCGGGTCGGCACGGGCGACGAAATCATGCTTTCCATCATCTGCGTCGCAACAATCACCGGCTTGCCGACATTCCGGCACCCGCGCACCAGCCGTTTCTGGATCGGCGGCAGGGCCTGAACCGGCAGCTCGACCCCCAGATCGCCACGCGCAACCATAATCCCGTCAGCCGCATCCAGTATCTCGCGAAACGCATCGACCGCCGCCGGTTTTTCGATCTTGGCAACAATCGCCGCCCGCCCCTTGACCAGTTCGCGCGCCTCCAGCACATCCTCGGCGCGCTGCACAAACGACAGCGCCAGCCAATCAACGCCCAACTCGCAAACAAATTCCAGATCGCTGCGATCCTTGTCCGACAGCGCCGCCAACGGCAGCACCACATCCGGCACATTGACGCCCTTGCGATTGGAAATCTTTCCGCCAACCTCGACCACGGTATTCGCGTGGGTGTCGGAACGCTCCGTCACCCGCAACCTGATCTTGCCATCATCCACCAGCAAAACCGAACCGGGCTTCAACGCCTTGAAAATCTCTATGTGCGGCAGGTTCACCCGGGTTGCATCGCCCTCGGCCGGATCAAGATCAAGCCGGAAGGCCGCGCCCTCGTGCAGCTGTTCCGAGCCGTTGGCAAAAACACCGCAGCGCAGTTTCGGCCCCTGCAAATCCGCAAGCACGCCAATGGGGCGACCGACCTCGGCCTCGATATCGCGGATCATGTCATACCGCACACGGGTATCCTCGTGCGAACCGTGGCTCATATTCAGGCGAAACACATCCGCCCCGGCCATAAACAGGGCCTTGATCATCTCGCGGGTGTCCGAAGCCGGTCCCAGCGTTGCCACGATTTTCACATTTCTTTGTCTACGCATTGTCATTCTTTCGTTCGTCACTATCCATCGTTTCATCCATCGGGCCAATTACACGATATAAAGGAACAAACACAGGATGTCCGAAATAATCGGTGGAATTTTCCTACTTTTTGGTCGCGGCATCTGGTCGGTGACGACAACAGGGGTTACTTAGGGCCATACAATGACAGGAATATGACATATGTCCGACTCGCCACCGTTCGAAATCCTCAACCCCGACGCGAAATCGCCTGTGCTGCTGGTGTGCGACCATGCGTCCAACCGGGTTCCCGATACGGTCAACGGCGGCACGCTGGGCCTGCCGGACAGCGACATGACCCGCCATATCGCCTTCGATGTGGGGGCGGCGGCCGTCACCCGCCATCTGGCCGGCCTGCTCGACGCACACGCCATCCTGTCGCGGTTTTCGCGCCTCGTCATCGATCCCAACCGCGGCGAGGAAGACCCGACAATCCTGATGAAACTTTACGACGGCTCGATCATTCCGGGAAACCGTCACGCCGATGCGGCCGAAAAAGAACGGCGGCTGGCGCTGTTTCACCGGCCCTATCATGCCGCCTTGTCCGCACAAATCGACCACATGATTTCCGACGGACGCACACCGGCGCTGGTTTCGATCCATTCGTTCACCAAACAGTTGAACGGTCGCCCTCCGCGCCCGTGGCACCTCGGGGTGCTGTGGGACAAGGACGCCCGCCTCGCCAAACCTTTTATGGACTACTTTGCCGGGGATCCCGACATCGTGGTCGGCGACAACGAGCCGTATTCCGGCGAATTGCGCGGCGACACCATGTATTACCACGGCACTGCGCGCGGCCTGCCCCATATACTGATCGAAATCCGCAACGACCTGATCCGGACCGAAACCGGCCAGCAAGCCTGGGCCGACCGCATCGCCCCGGCCATCTGGACCGCTCTGGAAACCGCAAGGAAGGAAACCGACATTGGATAAACACACCCGAACCGAGGCCGAGGCCGCCGCTTTTCGCCGCCTTGTCGCCCATCTTCAGGAACGCACAGATGTGCAAAACATCGACATGATGAATCTTGCCGGTTTTTGCCGCAACTGCCTGTCCCGCTGGTATCAGGAAGCCGCAAACGAGCGCGGCGCGGAACTGACCAAGGAACAGGCCCGCGAAGGTGTCCACGGCATGCCTTATGCCGAATGGAAGGAAAAATACCAGACAGCGGCCGGCGCCGACAAACAGCAAACCTTTGTCAAAG
Organism: uncultured Rhodobacterales bacterium; assembly: GCA_964506345.1. Taxonomy (GTDB): domain Bacteria; phylum Pseudomonadota; class Alphaproteobacteria; order Rhodobacterales; family Rhodobacteraceae; genus NORP23. Next base: position 4,436 of record CAZDLV010000130.1, read on the forward strand.
CCTACACCCGCACCCACGGCGAGGCACCGGAATAACCATGTGGCGCGCCCTGATTGCCCTGTTGCTGTTCGCCGGCACGGCGCAGGCGACACCGCCGCGCGTTGTCACCAGCATTGCGCCGCTGCAAGGTCTGGTAACGGATGTGATGGCCGGCGTGGCCACACCGCAAGTCTTGCTGGCCACCAACACGTCACCGCACGACTTTGCCCTGCGCCCGTCGCAACTGCGCGCACTGGGGCGGGCGGATGTGGTGTTCTATATCGGTCTCGACATGGAACCGTGGCTGATCAAACCGCTATCGCAGGCACCCGCGGTTTCTATCGCACTTGGGCAGTCTGCCAGCCCGCGCAAACTCGCCATTCGCGACCTGCGCAATTTCGCCAACGGCCACCGCGTACCGCAGCCGGGCGCGGCGATTGACCCCCATGTCTGGCTGTCACCGGACAACGCGCTGCTCTGGCTCGACATCATCGCGGGCGTGCTGGCAAAACGCGATCCCGACAATGCCGCAACCTACATGGCCAACGCCGAAACCCAGCGCCTGAAAACCTTTGCCGCAATCACCGCAGCGCAGCGCACACTTGCACCGCTGGCAAACGTGGACCTGATCGTCACCCACGATTCCATGCAATATTTCGAGGATGCCTTCGGCCTGACCGTCAGCGGTGCATTCTCCGCCACCGACGGGCGCAAGGCGGGCGCACGCTCCACCGCACGGCTGCTGTCCTCGCTGGACGCCAACGCCTGCGTGGTCGAGGACACCGGCGAGCCTTCCGCCGTCCTGTCACGTCTACCGGCCACAGTGCGCATTGCCAAAATCGAACCGCTCGGCCTCGATCTGCTTGGCCGGCCGGATTACTACCCGCGCCTGCTGACATCCTTGTCCGCCGCCCTGTCGGCCTGCGCCCCATGAGCGACCCGATCGACCGCACCGGCCTGCGCCGCGACTTCTGGCGCCGCTTTCCGCTCGACGACCTGCCCCTGCATGAATGGGAGGCCCTGTGCGACGGCTGCGGGCGCTGCTGCCTGCTGAAACTGGAGGACGACGACGGCGACATCCGCTACACCAACATCGCCTGCCGCCTGTTCGACGATGCCACCTGCCGCTGTGGCAACTATGCACTGCGCAAACAGCTGGTCAAAACCTGCGTGATCGTGCGCCCCGACAACCTGCCGGACATCATCGACTGGATGCCCGCCACCTGCGCCTATCGCCTGCTGGCCAGCGGCAAACCCCTGCCCGACTGGCACCCGCTGGTTTCGGGCGATGCGAATTCGGTTGACGAGGCCGGCATTTCCATGCGCCATAAGACGCTCGCCGAATTCGACATCGACGAGGAAGACTGGGAAGACCACACAATAAAAGGAATGCTGTAATGTGGTTCACATCGGACAACGCCGGCCCCGCCGCGCCGCAAGTGGTCGAGGCGATCGCCAAAGCCAACGAATTCTATTCCGGTTCCTACGGCGCCGATCCGGTCATGGACCGCGTGCGCGACCGCATCCGCGAAATATTCGAGGCCCCCGAAGCCGCCGTCTATCTGGTCGCCACCGGCACCGCCGCCAACGCGCTGGCGCTCGCCTGTCTGGTGGACCCGTGGCAAACCGTTTACTGCCACCGCAACGCCCACATTGAAGAGGACGAATGCGCCGCACCGGAGTTTTTCACCGGCGGCGCCAAGCTGACCCTTCTGGATGGCGACCACGCCAAAATCGACCCTGCGTCCCTGCAACAGGCCGTCGATTTCACCGCCCGCGCCGGCGTCCACAACGTGCAGAAGGGCGCGCTGTCGATCACCAATGCCACCGAAAACGGCGCGGTCTATTCGCTCGACGAAATCCGCGCCCTGACCGGCATCGCCCAATCCGCCGACATCCCCGTGCATCTGGACGGCGCCCGTTTCACCAACGCGCTGGTCGCCATGGGTTGCACCCCTGCCGAAATGACATGGAAATCCGGCGTCGATGCAGTCAGCTTCGGCGGCACCAAAAACGGCCTGATCGGGGTCGAGGCGGTGATCCTGTTCGACCCGAAACGCGCATGGGAATTCGAGCTGCGCCGCAAACGCGGCGGCCACCTGTTTTCCAAACACCGCTACCTGTCGGCACAGATGGAGGCCTATTTGACCGATGACCTCTGGCTGGACCTCGCCCGCAAGGCCAACGCGCAGGCGGCCAAGCTGGCGGCCGGCATCATGGCCCTGCCCGACGCCACGATCAACCACCCGACCGACGCCAACATCGTTTTCGCCAGTTGGCCGCGCAAAGGCCACAAAGCGGCGCAGGACGCAGGGGCGCAATATTATTTCTGGCCCTTCGACCAGTCCCTCGACGGCCCCGACGATGACCTTCTGTCGGCCCGTCTGGTATGCAACTGGGCTACCACCGATGCGGATATCGAGGCGTTCCTAACCCTGATCGCATCCTAGAAACGC
>CAZDLV010000131.1:0-6804 GCA_964506345.1 uncultured Rhodobacterales bacterium
ACAGGAAGTGCATCACGTCGCCGTCCTGCACGACATATCCCTTGCCCTCGGAGCGCATTTTTCCCGCCTCTTTCGCGCCCTGCTCGCCGCCGTATTCGACAAAATCGTCATAGGCGATGGTCTCGGCACGGATGAAGCCGCGCTCGAAATCGCCGTGGATGACGCCGGCAGCCTGCGGGGCGGTGGTGCCCTTGTGGATGGTCCAGGCGCGGGCCTCTTTCGGGCCGACGGTGAAATAGGTTTGCAGATGCAGCAGCGCGTATCCGGCCTTGATCAGGCGGTCCAGTCCGGCCTCGTGCAGGCCCATTTCCTCGAGGAACATTTCGGCCTCTTCGGCGTCGAGTTGCGAGATTTCCTCCTCGATAGCCGCCGAAATCACCACGGCGGCCGCGCCCTGTCCGGCGGCCATTTTCGCCACGGCTTCGGAGTGGGCGTTGCCGGAGGCGGCGTTTTCTTCCTCCACGTTGCAGACATACAAAACCGGTTTGGTGGTCAGCAGTTGCAGCATGTTCCAGGTTTTGGCGTCCTCGTCCGCGATGTCCACCGTGCGGGCCGGTTTGCCGTTTTCCAGCGCCTCTTTCGCCGCCAGCAACAGGCGCTGCTGGTCGAGCGAATCCTTGTCGCCGCCCTTGACCTTGCGCACGAGGTTCTGCAGCCGTTTCTCGATGCTTTCCAGATCGGCGAGCATCAGTTCGGTTTCGATGGTCTCGGCGTCCTCGACGGGGTTTACGCGGCCGTCGACATGGGTGACGTCGTCGTCCTCGAAACAGCGCAGAACGTGGGCGATGGCGTCGCATTCGCGGATGTTGGCGAGGAACTGGTTGCCGAGGCCCTCGCCCTTGGAGGCACCTTTCACCAGTCCGGCGATGTCCACAAAGGTCATCTGTGCGGGCAGGATTGCCTTCGATCCGGCGATTTTCGTCAACATCACCAGCCGCGCATCGGGAACAGACACGACGCCGGTATTCGGCTCGATGGTGCAGAACGGAAAATTCGCCGCCTGTGCTGCCGCTGTTTTTGTCAGCGCATTGAAAAGCGTCGATTTGCCCACATTGGGCATACCCACGATACCGGTCTTGAAGCCCATGACAGCCCCCGTTTGAATTGACGTTTGCGGGGCTTCTAGGGCGCGCGCGGCGCGGGATCAAGTGGCGAGGCGGAATCGCCATTGATTTTCCCGCCTCTTTCAAGCAAACCATGCTCCAAACCGGAGGGATGAGATGACTCGTATCGACAGCAAATTCGCGGCGTTGAAGGCCGAGGGGAAATCGGCCTTTGTGTCCTTTGTCATGGCGGGCGATCCCGACTATGATGCCTCGCTCGAACTGGTGCGGGGGTTGCCGGCGGCGGGGGTCGATGTGATCGAGCTGGGCATGCCGTTCACCGATCCCATGGCCGACGGTCCGGCGATCCAGCTGGCAGGACAGCGGGCGCTGGAGGCCGGGATGACGCTGGAGCGGGTGTTGCAGATGGTGCGGGATTTTCGCGCCGGTGACGACAGCACGCCGATTGTGCTGATGGGCTATTACAATCCGATCTATTCCAAAGGCGTCGAGCGTTTTCTGGCCGAGGCGAAAGAGGCCGGTGTTGACGGGCTGATCGTCGTGGACCTGCCGCCGGAGGAAGACAGCGAACTGTGCATTCCGGCGCTGGCGGCGGGGATCGATTTCATCCGCCTGACCACGCCGACGACGGATGACAAGCGGTTGCCGAAGGTGATGCAGAATACCTCGGGCTTTATCTATTACGTTTCGGTTAACGGGACGACCGGCGCGGCGGCGGCGGATGCGGATGCGGTGGCGCCGGAAGTGGCGCGGATCAAGGCGGCGACGGACCTGCCGGTTTGCGTGGGCTTCGGCATCAACACGCCCGAGGCGGCGCAATCCATTGCAGGGATTGCCGACGGGGCGGTGGTCGGCACCGCGATCATCAAGGAAATGGCCGCGGGCAAGCCGGTGGCCGAGGTGCTGGAGTTCGTCAAAAGCCTCGCGGACGGCGCGCATCGGGGGTGAGGGCACGTAGGGTGCGTGGTCCCCACGCACCGTCCCCGATACCCGATGGCGCGGAGGCCAAACCCCGATACGCCGGTTGAATTGCCGGACCCCAGTCGTTTGAGGAACGCGCGGATTGGTGCGTGGGGATCAGACGATCCCTGCCGCTTTCAGCCGTTTTTCCAGCGCCTCGACGTCGCCGGTGAAGTGGTGGACCTGCCAGCCGCAGGCGTCCGCGGTTTCGCAGTTGTCGGCGCGGTCGTCGATCAGCAGCAGGTCTTCGGGTTCTACCGACAGCTCGTCGGAAATCATGTCGAAGAAGCCCTCCTCCGGTTTGGCGACGCCCATCAGCCCCGAGGCGAAGATGCGGTCCACGCGGTCCTCGAAGCCCAGATCGGCGGCGATGAACTGGGTGCGCATGGCCTCGTTGTTGGTGCCCAGCACGTTGCGGAAATTGGCGGCGCGGGCGCGGTTCAGCAGGGCGAGCATGCGTTCGTCGAGGTTGTAATCCTCCTGAAACCAGAAATCGAGGATGTTGCGCAGATCGCCAAGATAACCCACCGTTCCGGCCCAGTCGGCCAGCACGTCGAGCAGGCTCATCTCGCCAATGATCACATCGTGAAAACGGTCGTTGAAGACGATTTCCGAAAATGTCTCGATCGAGTGGCCGAACTCCGCCTCGAACCCGTCCTGCCAGGTGTAGCGGCCGTCGACGATGTTACGGTTCAGGACTCCGTCGAAGTCCCAGACGATGGTGTCTATTGTTGTCATGCCAAATCCTCTTGCTTCCCTTTGCATATCGTCATTATGTCGGAAATGAAAAGGGGAATGCCGCCGGTGGATTGCATTGCCCCGCCAAACCGGTAAACAAACCGGACCGGAACAGCCATTGCGAGGCCAGCCATGCCGATCATCACCAATATCGAAGACCTGAAAACGCTGTATAAACGCCGCGTGCCGAAAATGTTCTATGACTACGCCGAAAGCGGGTCGTGGAGCGAGCAGACGTTTCGCGAGAACGTCGGCGATTTTGCCGAGATCCATCTGCGCCAGAAGGTGGCGGTGGATATGTCGGGGCGCTCGACCGCCAGCACCATGGTCGGGCAGGATGTGGCGATGCCGGTGGCGCTGGCCCCTGTCGGGCTGACGGGGATGCAGTCGGCGGATGGCGAGATCAAGGCGGCCAAGGCGGCGGAGGCCTTCGGCGTGCCGTTTACCCTGTCCACCATGTCGATCTGTTCCATCGAGGATGTGGCGGCGGAAACCACGAAGCCCTTCTGGTTCCAGCTGTATGTGATGAAGGACCGCGAGTATATCAACAACCTGATTGACCGGGCCAAGGCGGCGGGCTGTTCGGCGCTGGTCCTGACACTGGATTTGCAGATACTCGGGCAGCGGCACAAGGACGTGAAAAACGGGCTGGGAGCGCCGCCGAAGCTGACGCTGAAGAATATCCTGAACATGGCGACCAAGCCGCGCTGGTCGCTGGGGATGCTGGGAACGAAACGGCACGAGTTCCGCAATATTGTCGGGCATGTGAAAAACGTCGAGAACATGGGCACGCTGGCGGAATGGACGGCGAAACAGTTCGACGAAAAACTGTCGTGGGACGATGTGGCGTGGATCAAGGAACGTTGGGGCGGGCCGCTGATCCTCAAGGGAATTCTGGATGTGGAGGACGCGCGCCGCGCGGTCGAAACCGGCGCCGACGCGATTGTGGTGTCGAACCACGGCGGCCGGCAACTGGACGGGGCGCTGTCGGCGATACGGGTGCTGCCGGATATTGTCGATGCGGTCGGCGACCGGATCGAGGTGCATATGGACAGCGGTATCCGCTCGGGCCAGGACGTGCTGAAGGCGCTCGCGCTGGGGGCCAAGGGGGTCTATATCGGGCGGGCCTATATCTATGGTCTGGGCGCGATGGGCGAGGCCGGCGTGACCAAGGCGCTGGAGGTGATCCACAAGGAGCTGGACACGACAATGGCGTTTTGCGGGCGCCAGAAGGTCGGCGAGCTGAACCGCGAGAACCTGCTGGTGCCGGAGGATTTCCGCGGGCGGTTCGAGGGGGTTTAGGCGCGGACGCGGCCCCTGACCATTGAATTGACGAATCCCCTTCACATCCCGCGCGAAACCGCCTATAGGGGCGGCTTCATGCGGCGCTTACACCCTTGGAGGATCGCCGTGATTGTAACTCAGGAGAATACCAATGGCCGAGAATAACACTCTCAACGCTACGGTTCGCGCAGGAACAGGCAAGGGGGCCGCCCGCGCAGCACGCCGTGAAAACCTCGTACCGGGCGTCATTTATGGCGGCGGCGAAGAACCCACCCCGATCACCGTCAAGTTCAACGAGCTGTTCAAGATGCTGAAAGCCGGGCATTTTTTGTCCACGCTTCTGACCTTGAAGGTTGACGGCAAAGACCAGCGCGTCATCTGTCGTGGTGTTCAGCGCGATGTGGTCAAAGACCTGCCCGTGCATGTCGATTTCCTGCGCCTGTCCAGCAAATCCCGTATCAACCTGTTGATTCCGGTGAAATTCCTGAACGAGGAAACCTGCGTTGGCCTGAAAAAAGGCGGCACGCTGGTTGTTGTGCGTAACGAGGTTGAACTGAAAGTGACTGCCGGCAACATTCCCGACCATCTGGAAGTGGATCTGGCCGAGGTCGAAGTTGGCGAAACCATCCACATGTCCGACATCACCCTGCCGGCCGGCACGCGCCCGATGATCACCGACCGTGACTTCGTGATTGCCAACGTCGCCGCGCCGCGCGGTTTGACCGCCGAGGAAGAGGCCGAGGATGCCGCTGCCGAGGAAGCGGCAACCGAGACGCCCGCAACCTCCGAGGAATAATTCCATCGGACAATTGCATGTGCTACACAAGGCGCGTTCCCTGCGGGGGGCGCGCTTTTTCTTTGGAGGCAGGAAATGAAACTGTTTGTCGGGCTGGGCAATCCGGGGGCAAAATACGCCGGAAACCGGCACAATATCGGATTTATGGCTGTGGACCGGATTGCCGGGGACCACGGGTTTGCACCGTGGCGCGGCAAGTTTCAGGGCAAGGTCTCCGAAGGGCGTCTGGGGCGCGAGAAGGTTATTTTGCTGAAGCCGGAAACCTTCATGAACCTGTCGGGGCAATCGGTGGGCGAGGCGATGCGGTTCTACAAGCTGGCGCCGGACGATGTGACCGTGTTCCATGACGAGCTGGATCTGGCGCCCGGGAAATGTCGGGTGAAGGTCGGGGGCGGACATGCGGGGCACAACGGGCTGCGTTCCATCCACCAGCATATCGGGCCGGAGTATCAGCGGGTGCGGCTGGGCATCGGGCATCCGGGGGACAAGAACAAGGTGGCCGCCTATGTGCTGCGCGATTTCGCCAAGTCCGAGGGCGAATGGCTGGACGATGTGCTGCGCGGAATCAGCGATGGCGCGGTGGCGCTGGCCGAGGGGGAGCCGTCAAAGTTCATGAATGCGGTGGCGTTGCGGGTGGTGCCGGCGAAGCCGAATCCGGCGGCAAAGCCGAAGCCGAAGGTTGCGGCAGAGCCGGAGGAGGACACGCGCTCGCCGTTGCAACGGTTGAAGGACAAGTTCGGATGAGCCTGCGCGCGGCTTTCGAACAACAGGCGAAGTCGTGCGAGAGCCTCGGCTCGCCCTTTACCGCGATGCTGCTGCGGCTGGTCGGGGAGCGGTTGACGGACGGGCATCCGGTCGGGGCGTTCCTGTTTGACTGGCCGTTTGACACGTTCCGTTCCGGCGCGGTGGCGCTGCGGCTGGCGGGGGCGTTGCACTCGCTGGTGTTGCTCGGCAAGGACGCGGGGCTGGCGGCGGTGTATCCGCCCGCGACGCCGGAACCGGACAGGCTGTGGCGCGAGGTGGACCGGGCCATGCGCGGGCATGCCGATCATATCATCGGCTGGATGGCTTCCGCACCGCAAACCAATGAAATCCGGCGTTCCTGTGCGCTGATACCGGCGTTCCATCTGCTGGCGCAGGCAACGGGGTTGCCGCTGGTGATGTCGGAAATCGGGGCGAGTGCGGGGCTGAACCTCAACTGGGATGCCTATGCGCTGGAGATCGGCGGGCGGGTCCGGGGTCCGGAAGGGGCAAAAGTGCGCCTGACGCCGGAGTGGCGCGGGGCGGAACCGCCACGGGCGGATGTGCAGGTGCTGGCGCGCGAGGGCTGCGATATCAACCCGCTGGACCCGTGCAGCGCCGATGACCGGCTGCGGATGCTGTCATATATCTGGCCGGACCAGTTCGAAAGGATCGCGAACACGCGGCAGGCGCTGGCGATGGCCTGTGCAGCGGGGCATGTGGTGGCGCGCGAGGACGCGCTGGCGTTTCTGGCGCGGCGGCTGGCGCCGGTGGAGGGGGCGGTGCGGGTGATCTATCACTCGATCATGTGGCAGTATCTGTCTGACGCGGATCAGACGCGGGGGGCGGCGATGATCGCGGCGGCGGGAGACGCGGCAACGGCGCGTGCGCCGCTGGCATGGGTGCGGGCCGAGGCGGACGGGCTGGAAAGCGCGGCAATCACCCTGACGCTCTGGCCCGGCGGCGAGGAACGCGAACTGGGGCGAATGGATTTTCACGGGCGCTGGGTGAAATGGAACGGGTGAGCTTTTTGTGGCGTTAACATCCACTAAACCGGATTTGTGGATTTGTTAACCGTAGATATTCCATTGATATTGGGCTATTTTACGGGTTTTCGGGTTTGCTATTAACTAAAAGTCAACTTCCATTAAACCGGTTTAGCGAAAAGCCCCCTTTACGCCGCCCTGCCAACTTGCGAGACTCCGGTCATGGATCGCCGAA
>CAZDLV010000132.1:0-6783 GCA_964506345.1 uncultured Rhodobacterales bacterium
GATTCTGTTTACATGGCACATTTTGAAGATTTTAATAAACTGGTGGTATGGCAAAGCCCGCCGAAAGGCGGGCCGTTTGTTGTCTAGTTGCCTTTCCACGACCGCACCGGGCCGCTGTCCATATGGACAAAATTCGAATGGTAGTATTTTCCGACCCCGCCGGCCCCGCACGACAATGCGGCCTTGGATATCTGGCTGACGGTGCGCGATTTCAGGCGCAAGTCCGACGCCATCGCCTTGATGTGGTACGAGTTCGATGCCACGCCACGGCTGCGCGAGCGCAAAAGCGCGTTGGTTTTCGGGGTGCGGTAGCCGGACAACAGGGTGTATGGCTCGCTGGTTTCCATCAATGCGTGGGTTGCCGCAATGATATCGACATTTTCACGGGCGTAATCGATCACAGCGTTTTCGCGCCAGTCGCGCATGAAATAGCTGATTTCATCCAGAGCAGGGCGGATATACTCGCCCTCGATCCAGTAGATGGTTTCGATGGATTCGCCGGTACGCTGGTTGCGCAGGCTTACTTTGCGCACATCGCCGCTGTGCCGTAAAAAACCGGCGGCGCGTGAATACACAGGGGCCGCTGTAACCGCAACGCTTGCGAATACCCCGAGCAAACGCCGACGCGTCGTCTTCGCATTTGAGAGTGTCATGCCTACTGCCTCGTTCGCGCCTTGAACGGCCGTTGATCGGCCGGTTTTTGTTAAAACTGCCGTGCTAGGGACTACTTTACCTTTACGTCTTATGCCACAAAACGAATCACGCGCCAAGTGGCAGATTTATCTCAAAGTTTAATCTCGCAATTTTCCGCTGATGGCGCCGGTCCTGTTTTGTTCTTGAACATCTGTCGCCAATATCCCACAACTGGCAAAATAATGCCGGTTTCAGCTTTTTTTGATCGAGAGCAACGCAGCGCGGATATATCAGTGCTACCAATAGCGTTATTAAGTGACTTAGAGGACACAATGTACCATTTTTGCAACAAATTTTCCACAAATTTTTCCACCGGCGCCGCGATAAAAACGGTTGCTTCGGCCGCTTCTGTCTTTGCACTTTTGGTTGGTGCGCCCGTGCTGGGGCAGACCGCAAACCCCGCACCTGTGACGGATGCGGTGCCGGTTGTCGTTCTGACACAGGCACAGCAGGTCGCAGCCGCGTTGCAGGCGGAACTCGCCGCCGACGACCTGCACGATATAGCGGCGTTTTACGCCACGCGCGATTATCGGCCGATCTGGGCGACCGGCGACAACGGCACCATTCTTGCGCTGGTCACCGCGATCGAACAGGCACCGGCCCATGCCTTGCCGCTGGCGCGCTACAACACGTCGGCAATCGAGTCGGCGTGGACCGGCAGCAACGATCCCGCGCAACTGGCGAAACTGGAGGTCGCGGCAGCGCGATCCTATGTGCAATTCGCCAAGGATCTGACGGCGGGGATGCTGAACCCCAAAAAAATCAACAAGGAAATGAATGCTGCCTGGCGGGTGCCGGAAACCGCGCAGGTGCTGGCGGATGTGGCGGCGGCATCCGACAAGGCGGCGTTTTACGAAACTCTTGCGCCGTCCTCGCCGGAATACGCGCAGATGATGGCCGAAAAACGCCGGCTGGAAAGGCTGGTCGCCGCCAATACCGAGGCGACTCCGGTCCCGTCGGGGCGGACCTTGCGGCCGGGGCAGAGCACCACCCGCGTTGTGGCCCTGCGTGCCCGTCTTGCAAGTCTGGGGTATGACGCCGGCGATCTGGTCTCGCCCGCGTATGACGACAGCATCATCGCGGCGGTCAAGGCGTTTCAGGCGGATGCGGGGCTGAACACCGACGGGCTGGTCGGGCCGAAAACGCTGGCGGCGATCAACGCCGGCCCGCAGCAGCATTTGAAACAGGTTGTGGTCAACCTCGAACGCCTGCGCTGGATGAATTTCGACCTTGGCAAACGGCATATCTATGTCAATATTCCCGACTACACCGCCTCGGTTATCGATAACGGCAAGCCGACGCTGACCTTCCGTGTGGTGGTGGGTAAAGCGGATTTCCAGACGGCCGAGTTTTCCGACACCATGACGCATATGATTATCAACCCCACATGGCATGTGCCTGCGTCTATCGCGTCCAAGGAATATCTGCCAAAACTGCTGGGGGATCCGACGACGCTGGCGCGGCAGAATTTCCGTATGCTGGTGCGCGGATCGGGACAGGAGGTCGACTCGACCACCATCGACTATACCCAATACAGCCAAAGCAATTTCCCGTTTGTCCTGCAACAACGCCCCGGGTCCAACAATGCCCTGGGCCGCGTGAAGTTCATGTTCCCGAACAAATTCAACATCTATCTGCATGACACACCGTCGCGCAGCCTGTTTACCCGCGATGCGCGCGCGTTCAGCCACGGTTGCGTGCGGGTGCAAAAACCGCTGGAGCTGGCCTATACGCTGTTGGCCCTGCAAGAAGACAACCCCAAAGCCACGTTTGACAGCATTCTGGCGACGCGGCGTGAAACGCAGGTGGATTTGAAAAAACCGATCCCGGTGCATCTGGTCTATCGCACCGCGTTTTTCGATCAGGATGGCAATATCAACTATCGCGCCGATATTTACGGGCGTGACAGACTGGTGTTCAACGCGATGCGCAAAGCCGGGGTGACAATACCGGGTCTGGACGGGTAAAAGGCCTGCAAAGGGGATTCCCCGTTTGCAAGGAGAGGCCGATGAAAATTTCCGTTCAGGACCTTGCCGCCGCACTGGATGCCGAGGCGGTCGGCAATCTTGACCTGCTTGTCAGCGGCCCGTCCGAACCGGCCACGGCGACGCGCGACCAGATTGCCTTGGCCATGCAGCCGGAATTTGCCGCCTCGCTGACGCAGGGCGCGGCGCGCGTGGCGGTGTTGTGGCAAGGGGCGGACTGGCAGGCGCTGGGGCTGGAGGCAGCTATTTTCGTGCCGCGCGCCCGCTATGCGCTGGCCGGTGTGAACGGTGTTTTCGGCGATTTTCCGGCGCTGCCTGCCGGCATTCATCCCTCGGCGGTTGTCGATGCGTCCGCCGACATTGCGGCGGGTGCGGCCATCGGCCCGTTTGTGGTGGTCGGGGCCAACGTGAAAATCGGTCGCAATGCCCGAATCTTTTCCCATTGTTCCATCGCCGCCGATACGGTGATCGGCGACAACGCGGTTTTGTTCAGCGGTGTGCGGATCGGCGAGCGGGTGCGGATTGGCGACGATTTTATTTGCCACCCGAACGCGGCCATCGGCAACGACGGGTTTTCCTTTGTGTCACCGCAAGCCGGCGCGATCGAGGATGCGCGGGCGTTGCAACAGGTCGCGCGGCGCTATGAAACCGAGTATGCGCGTGTGAACTCGCTCGGGACTGTGGTGATCGGGGACCGGGTCGAGGTCGGCACCAACAGCACCGTGGATCGCGGCACCATTGCCGACACGGTTATTGGCGACGGCACGAAAATCGACAATCTGGTGCAGATCGGCCATAACGTCCGTATCGGGCGGAATTGCCTGATTTGCGGGCAGGCCGGTGTCGCCGGCAGCGCCGTTCTGGGCGACAACGTTGTTCTGGGCGGACAAGTCGCGGTGGCGGATCATGTTACGGTCGGGGCGAATGTGGTGGCGACCGGGAAATCCGGCGTTGCCTCGAATGTGCCGCCCGACCGGGTGGTGATGGGCAATCCGGCGGTACGCATGGAAACCAGCGTCGAAAGCTACAAGGCAGTGCGGCGATTGCCGCGGCTGGTCAAGAAGGTCGCCGCGTTGGAAAAACGGGTTTCAAAACTCGACCCGAATGATTAGATGATAGTCGCAATCAGCGGGCAAGGGGTGTAGCGATGCAGGATGTTCAGGAACAGGTTATTGCGATCATTGCCGAACAGGCCGTTCTGGAGCCGGGCGATATTTCGCTGGAGGCAACACTGGAGGATCTGAATATCGACTCGCTCGGGTTGGTCGAGGCGATTTTCGCGATCGAGGAAACCTTCGACGTTCAGGTGCCGTTCAACGCCAACGAGCCGTCAGAATCGGATTTCGATATTTCCAGCGTCAGTTCCATGATCAGGGCTGTCGAGTCTCTGGTTGCCAAATCGGGAAAATAGCCAACAATGCGCCGCGTTGTCATCACCGGTCAGGGCGCCGTAAATGCCCTAGGGGCCAGTGCCGGTGCCACGCTCGAGGCCATGCGCGAGGGGCGTTCGGGTATATCCCGTCTGGATATTCCCGACGTTGACCGTTTGCAGGTAAAAATCGGCGGGCAGGTGAAAAACTATGACCCCGAGGCACATTTCACCCGCCACCAGCTGGTTCTCTATGATAAATTCACCCAGTTCGCCTTGTTGGCCGCACGCGAGGCCGTCGCACAGAGCGGCATGGAAGTTTCCGGCGAAATGGCCGAACGCGCCGGTGTGGTATTCGGCACGGCGGGGGGCGGCCTGCACACGCAGGACGACAGCTATCGCACGGTTTACGAGGCGGGCAAGAACCGCGTGCATCCGTTTGTTATTCCGCGCCTGATGAACAACGCCTCGGCCAGCCATGTGTCGATGACCTACAACCTGCAAGGGCCGAGCTATACGGTCGCGACGGCCTGTGCCTCGTCCAATCACGCGATGGGGCAGGCGTATCATATGATCCGGTCGGGGATGTGCGATCTGATGCTGACCGGCGGTTCCGAGAGCATGCTGGTGTTTGGCGGGATCAAGGCTTGGGAAGGGCTGCGCGTGATGTCCAAAGATGCTTGCCGTCCGTTTTCCAAAAACCGCAACGGTATGGTTCAGGGCGAAGGCGCGGCGGTGTTTGTGTTCGAGGAATTCGAACATGCCCGCGCCCGCGGCGCCGAAATTCTGGCCGAGGTTATCGGCTTTGCCATGTCCTCGGATGCGGGCGACATTGTCACGCCCAACCGGGCCGGCGCGGCGCGGGCCATTCGCGGGGCGTTGCGTGATGCGGCGCTGGATGGCAGCGCCGTCGGCTATATCAACGCCCACGGCACCGGCACCACCGCCAACGACAAAACCGAGGTCGCGGCGGTGCGCGAGGTATTCGGGGCGCACGCCGACGATCTGATGATTTCCTCGACCAAGTCCATGCACGGGCATCTTATCGGCGGCACCGGCGCGGTCGAGATGCTGGCCTGCATTATGGCGGTGCGTGACGGGGTGATTGCCCCGACCATCGGGTATGAACAGCCCGATCCCGCCTGCGATCTGGACGTAGTGCCGAACGTTGCCCGCGACGCCAAAGTCGATGTGGCGCTAAGCAATGCGTTTGCTTTTGGCGGGTTGAACGCGGTTCTGGCGATCCGCGCTATTTGACGGCGATCGCCTGCACCACCGCGCCGGTTCCGCTGTGGCCGGTGCCTTCGACGATGTTGCGATCGACCTCTTGCAGATGACGGAATTCCAGATCCGGCAGATCGGCCAGCAACTGTTCGCGGGTGTGCATCAGTTCCGCCACCGGCGGGCCGCCCGTGCCGTTTTTCATCTGGTCGGGGCGGTACCCTTCCAGAAAGAACACCCCGCCCGGGCGCAGACCGGCCGCAACACCTGCGTGGACGGCCGTCCTGAGCGGCGGCGGAAGGTGGCAGAAAATAGAGACGACACCGGCCCATTTTTGCGTGCCGATGTCGAAATCCGCCAGATCCGCCTGAATGTAGTCAACGGAAACCCCGCGCGCCTGTGCCAGCTTGCGCCCTTTTTCGATACCGGCCGCCGACTGGTCAACGGCGGTTACCTCGTATCCCTGTTCGGCCAGAAAAACCGAGTTCCGCCCCTCGCCGTCGGCCAGGCACAGAACCGGCCCTTTCGGAATGTCGGCAAAATGCTCGCGCAGAAAGCCGTTCGGCTCGGTCCCGTAAAAGTAGCTTTCATTGCCGTAGCGTTTGTCCCACATCACGCGGCCTCTAGTTTTTCGGCGCTTCGAGCGCGTCGAACGCGGCGGTGAAACCTTTGAGCGAAGCGGAAACCGCAACCGGCGTCTGCGCGTCGGCAATGGAAAATACCGTGATATTGACCTTGGTGCCTTTTTTCATGCCGTTCAGCAGCAAATCGGTCAACCCGAAGCGCGAGAAACAGCCCGGGCGGGTGCACCAGCTGAACGGGTATTGCGCGTTGGCGCCGTCGTCGATCTGCATGGTGATACCGCGCGTCAGCAAGGTGCCGAGCGGGGCAACAATCGTAACGCCGGCCACGGCCTCGCTGCCCAGGGGCAGTTTGACGAGGCTCATTTCGGCAACCGGTGTGCCTTGGTCGTTCAACAACAACTGGTACATGAAACAGGTGGCACCTGCATTGGTGCAGCGGATTTCCCAGTCGCCGTGGGTTTCTTTTACCACTTCCTGTGGCTGGTTTGCCGGGGCGACACCGGCAACGGGGTATTGGCTGGTCGGGTCGCTGGCGTTGGCTGCGTCTTGTGCCTGCGCGGAAAACGCGGCGGAAACCATGATTGCGGCAAGTATGAGAATTCGCTTCACTTGGGCGTTCCTTTTGATGAAAACAGGTCGCGTTAGTGGTGTCAGGAACATTACGACGAGTCAACCGGCTAGGCAGGTTCTTCGGCGGTTTCCTGCGGGCGGAGGGTGTGCATCTGCACTGGTAATTATGCCGGTATCGGGTAAGTTTACGCGCAACAAACCCGTGATATGCAAGAGGTGCGCGAAATGGAAAATGACCGGATATTTATTGGTGGCGGTGGCGAAGCCTACGGCGCGCCGCAAAACATGCTGCTGAAATACGCCAACCGCCACGGGCTGATCGCGGGGGCCACCGGCACCGGCAAAACCGTCACCCTGCAAA
>CAZDLV010000133.1:0-6729 GCA_964506345.1 uncultured Rhodobacterales bacterium
CAGCACTTCCGCCAACCGTCAGCCCGCCGATCAGCAGCGTCGGCTGCCCGACGCCCACCGGCACCGACTGCCCCGCCTTGCCGCAGGAACCGATGCCCGGATCAAGGGCCATGTCGTTGCCGATGGCACGGATGTTTTTCAACGCCGTCGCCCCGTCCCCGATCAGGGTCGCGCCCTTGACCGGATTGCCGACGACACCGTTTTTCACCCGATACGCCTCGGTGCAGCTGAACACGAACTTGCCGTTGGTGATATCCACCTGCCCGCCGCCGAACCCGACCGCATAAATCCCGTCCTCGACGCCGGCCAGCACCTCGGCAGGATCAAGCGTCCCGCCCAGCATGATCGTGTTGGTCATCCGCGGCATCGGCGCATGGGCATAGCTCTGGCGCCGCCCGTTGCCCGTCGCCTCGACCCCCATCAGCCGCGCGTTCTGCCGGTCCTGCATGTATCCCGCAAGGATCCCGTCCTCGATCAGCACATTGCGCTGCGTCGGCGTGCCCTCGTCGTCGAAGGATAACGAGCCGCGCCGGTCGGGAATGGTGCCGTCATCGACCACCGTCACCCCCTTTGCGGCGATGCGTTCGCCCATCAAACCGGCAAAGGCACTGGTTTTCTTGCGGTTGAAATCGCCTTCCAGCCCGTGACCGATGGCCTCGTGCAGCAGAATTCCGGGCCAGCCGTTGCCCAGCACCACATCCATCACACCGGCGGGCGCGTCCTCGGCCTCCAGATTGACCAGCGCGATTCGCAACGCCTCTTTCGCCAGCCCCTGCCAATGGTCGCGTGTCATCATCTGCGTCAGCCCGTGCCGCCCGCCACTGGCCGCCGCCCCGCTTTCGCGGCGCCCGTTTTTTTCGACAATCACCGAGATGTTGATGCCGGTCAGCGGGCGGGCGTCGCGCAAATGGTCGCCGTCGGGGCGCAAAATCTCTACTTCCTGCATCGAGGCGGACATGCTGGCCGAGACCTGCACCACCTTGGGATCAAGCGCGCGGGCATAGGCGTCAATTTCGCGCAGCACCTCTATTTTCACGGCAAAGGCCGCATCCTGAAACGGGTCGCGGTCGGCATACAGCCGCTGGTTCGTTGCCCTGGGTGGCGGGGCCATGGTTCCGCCCCCGTCGCCAACCGCAAGGCGCGCGGTTTCCGCCGCCCGCTTCAGCGCCGCCTCGGAGATTTCCGAGGAATGGGCATATCCGGCGGTTTCCCCGTTGATAGCCCGCAGCCCGAATCCCTCGGAGGCATCATAGCTGGCGGTTTTTATCCGTCCGTCGTCCAGAATCAGCGCCTCTGAACGGCGGCGTTCCAGAAACAGTTCGCCGTCGTCCGCGCCCTGTGTGGCCGCCCGGAGAATCGCGAGGCTTCGCCCGGAATCCAGGTTGTCCTCGAACGGGCGAAATTTCTGTTGGGGCGTGTTCATCCGGTGTCCTCCAAAATACGCGACATAACCGCTGGTTTCATTAGCGGCTGAATGCCGCAAAGGTCCACCTTGTTTTCTGTCTATTTATGTGGTTTTTGATCTAGATCAATAAACAGAATCCTGCACCACTGAAAAAGCAGGATTTTTTATAAAGTGCCACACGGCACGAAACAGGGGACTGAACAATGCGGATTGGCGTTTTCTTCAAAAAAATGGCATTTCTTTCACTTGCGATGCTGGCATCCGGCGCGGCCTACGCGCAGGACGCCCTGCAAGGGCTGGAGCGCGTGGGCAAGCCAACGCCCGGCGCCATGGGTTTCCAGCCGGCCTCGACGGAACTGGCGCGGGACCTGCAATGGCTGGACGGCATGGTGCTGTGGATCATCACGGCCATCACGATTTTCGTTACAGCACTGCTGATTTACGTCATCATCCGCTTCAACGCCAAACGCAATCCCGAACCCGCCCGTTTCACCCACCATTCGGTGATCGAAGTGGTCTGGACAGTGGTTCCCATCCTGATCCTGATCGTCATCGGGTCGTTTTCGCTGCCGATTCTGTTCAAGCAGCTCGAAGTGCCGAAATCCGACCTGACGATCAAAGTGACCGGAAACCAGTGGTACTGGTCCTATGAATATCCCGAAAGCGGCTTCGGTTTTGATTCTTACATGCTCGGCGCGCCGGCCACGGTTCAGGGGGATGTCTCGAATGTTCTCAACGACGAAGTAAAAGCCCTGCTGAAAAAATACGGTTATACCGAGGATGAATTCCTGCTGGCCACAGACAACGCGGTTGTTGTGCCGGTCAACGCGGTGGTGCGGCTTCAGATCACCGGTTCGGATGTGGTCCACTCGTGGGCGATGCCGGCCTTCGGTGTGAAACTGGACGCGGTGCCGGGCCGGTTGTCGGAAACGTGGTTTGCCGCCGAAAAAGAAGGCCTGTACTTTGGCCAGTGTTCGGAACTGTGCGGCGTTAACCACGCCTTTATGCCGATCACCGTCAAAGTGGTCTCGCAGGAGGCTTACGATGCGTGGCTGAAAGGCGCGATCGCCGAGTTTGCCGACGTGCCGTCGCCGGTAAGTGTGGCCTCGGCCAACTAGAAAATGCTCAAGGTTCATTTCCGGCGCGTTTATGGCGCGCCGGATGACAACAGGTGGTGCAATGACTGATACAACGCTGACAGGCCGGCCCGCGGAATATGACGCGCAGTTCGAGGATTACGTCGAGCTGTTGAAACCCCGTGTCATGCGGCTGGTGATATTTACGGCGGCTGTCGGACTTTTTGCCGCACCTGTGTCGGTGCATCCGGTCATCGCTTTTGCCACGATCCTGTGTATCGCGGTCGGGGCGGGGGCATCGGGTGCGCTCAACATGTGGTGGGACAGCGACATCGACGCGGTGATGAAACGCACAGCGAACCGCCCCGTCCCCTCGGGCCGCATCAAACGCTCCGAGGCCCTGGCCGTCGGCCTGACCCTTTCGTTCATGGCCGTGATTCTGCTGGCGCTGTTCGGTAACGACCTTGCGGCGGGCCTGCTGGCCTTTACCATTTTCTTTTACGTTGTGATCTATTCCATGTGGCTGAAACGCAGCACGCCGCAGAATATCGTTATCGGGGGTGCCGCCGGTGCCTTCCCGCCGATGATCGGCTGGGCCATTGCAACGGGGGGCGTCAGCGTCGAAAGCGTGCTGATGTTCGCTATCATCTTTATCTGGACTCCGCCGCACTTCTGGGCGCTGGCGTTGTTCCGCAACGACGATTACACCGCCGCCGGCGTGCCGATGTTGCCGGTTACCAAAGGCACGGTAACCACCCGCCGCCACATTCTGGCCTACAGCATTCTGCTGGCCCCGGTGGCGATGTCGCTGGCATTCACGCAGATCGGCGGTCCGGTCTATTTCGCGGTTGCGGCGGTTCTGAACACGATCTTTGTCATCGGTGCCGTGCGCCTGTGGCGGCGCGACGATGCCGCCGCCGAGGCCGACAGCTATCGCGCGGAAAAAAAGTTTTTCGCGTTTTCCATCCTTTATCTTTTCGTCCATTTCGTCGCCATACTGACCGAAGCGGTCTTGCGGTTGTTCGATGTGGGCTTCACCAACTGGCCAGTGTGGTTCTGAACATGAACGGTATACATAAACAACACGAATTGCACGTCCGCCGCAAAGGCCGGAACATGTCGCTGGGGCTTGTCCTCGGGGCGCTGGTCAGCCTGATTTTCGCGGTGACGATGGTAAAACTGTCGGTTCCGCAGAACGTAAACCCGACGGCACCGAATTTTTCCCTTAATGCGGGCCAACCCGCCAGCGGAAAGTCGGAATGAGCCAGCCAACCCACAAACGACTGGTGATTTACCTGATCGGCATCGTGCTGTTCATGGGCATCGGCGCGTGGGTTGCGGCACCGGTCTATGGCTGGATGGGCCGGTTTACCGGTGTTGTGCCACCAAGATCGGCGGACGAAACGGCACCGGTTCCCGTACTCGATCGCACGGTGACCGTGCGTTTCGATGCGTCGCTCGGCAGTGGTATGGAATGGAAATTCAAGCCGCTGCAATACAAAATGGATCTGCGGATCGGCGAGACGACGGTGGCATTCTACGAAGTCTACAACCCGACCGACCGTGTGATCGCCGGCCGCGCCGGTTTCAGTGTCGCGCCGGATATGGCCACGCCGTTCGTGCGCAAAACCGACTGCCCGTGTTTCGATTTGCAGGTGCTGCAACCGGGCGAGCGGGCGCAATTGCCGGTGACCTTTTACATCGATCCGGTGATGGTCACCTATCCTGACGGGAAATACATCAACAGCATCACGCTGTCCTACACTTTCTACGAAACCGACTTGCCGGAAGGCACGCAGGTAAACAGTGCCGAAGCCGACCATAGCAACGCAACCACAGCGGTAAACTGACCGCACAACGTGTATATAAAAGAGGGACCCAACATGGCGCACGAAAAAAATCACGATTACCACATCATCCCCCCCAGCCCGTGGCCGATTCTCGGGGCGCTCGGCGCGGTGACCATGCTCGCCGGCGCGGTGGCGTTTTTCAACGACGCCGGCCCGTGGTTCATGCTCGCCGGTCTGGGGCTGGTTCTGTATGTCATGTATGCATGGTGGTCCGAGATCGTCGGCGAGGCACGCGCCGGCGACCACACGCCGGTTGTTCAGATCGGCCTTCGCTATGGCGTCATCCTGTTTATCACCTCCGAGGTGATGTTCTTTGTTGCGTGGTTCTGGTCCTTTTTCAAAGCGGCCCTCTACCCCGAGGCATCGGCAGGCGGTGTATGGCCGCCGACCGGCATCGAAACCCTCGATGCGTTTCATATTCCGCTGATCAATACGTTGATCCTGCTGTGTTCCGGTGTTGCCGTGACATGGGCGCACCACGCGCTGGTGCATGAAAACGACCGCAAGGTGTTGATCCGTGGTCTGGCCATCGGTATCATCCTCGGTCTGTTCTTCACCCTGTTGCAGGCCTATGAATATTCCAACGCGACCTTCTCGTTTGCCGGTAACATCTACGGCGCCAACTTCTTTATGGCGACCGGTTTTCACGGCTTCCATGTGATCATCGGCACGATCTTCCTGTTCGTCTGTCTGGTCCGCGCCATCAAGGGCGACTTCACCCCGACCCAGCATGTGGGGTTCGAGGCCGCCGCCTGGTACTGGCACTTCGTCGATGTGGTGTGGCTGTTCCTGTTTGCCTCCATTTACATCTGGGGCGGCTGACCGCTTTCGGGGCGCGTCCGGGGTTTCCGATCCCGTGCGTCCGGTCTACATTGCACGCGGGTCCCTTCGGGGGCTCGCGTTTTCGTTCAAAAGGATGTTTCCATGACCCGCCGTATGGCCATTCCCCTGTTCTTCGGCCTGACCGGCGCCGCCATCCTGTTTGCCCTCGGCACTTGGCAGCTTTCGCGCTGGCAGTGGAAAACCGACTTGCTGGCCGGTATCGCCGCGCGCCTCGAACAACCCGCCATCACCTTGCCGCAAAACCCCGATCCGGTGGCCGACAAATACCTGCAAGTCGCCGCCACCGGCGTGATCGAGCCAACGGAACTGCACGTCCTGACCTCGGGTGATGCCGGTCCGGGCTTCAAGGTCATCGCGGCGATGGTGCTGGCGGACGGTCGCCGGATCCTGATTGATCGCGGCTATATCCGCGAGGCCGAAAAGAACACCCCGCGCAAGGGCGGCCCCGCCACCGTCACCGGCGCGCTGGTCTGGCCGCAGGAAACCGACAGCTTCGTCCCCGCGCCCAATCTGGAACGCAACATCTGGTTTGCCCGCGACGTGGCGCTGATGGCCGACACCCTGAAAACCGAACCGGTCATGATTTCTGTCACCGCCACCGACAACACCGACGGCATCCTGCCGCAACCCGTCTCGATCAACATTTCCAACCGGCATCTGGAATATGTGCTGACGTGGTATTCCATGGCAATTATCTGGATCGGGATGACAGGCTACGCCGTTTGGCGTATCAAGCGCCAAACAGACTGATTCAGGAAACCCGATGCGTTATATCTCTACCCGTGGTCAGGCCCCCGCGCTGACATTCGAACAGGCCATGCTGACCGGCCTCGCCCGCGACGGCGGACTCTATGTCCCCGAGAGCTGGCCGCAGATGTCGCCGGACGAAATCGCAGCCCTAGCCGGCCTGTCCTACGAGGATGTCGCCTTCCGCGTCATGAAACCCTTCATCGGCGACACTTTCACCGACACCGAATTCCGCGCCATCATCGAACGTGCCTATGCGGGCTTCCACCACGACGCCCGTGTGCCGCTGGTGCAGCTTGGCGCCAACGACTTCCTGCTGGAACTGCACCACGGCCCGACGCTGGCCTTCAAGGATGTGGCCATGCAGCTTATCGGCCAGATGTTCGAGGCCGCCCTGACCCGCAAGAACGAGCGTGTCACCATCGTCGGTGCCACCTCCGGCGACACCGGCTCGGCAGCGATCGAGGCCTTCCGCGGTCTCGATTCCGTCGATGTGTTCATCATGTATCCGCATGGCCGCGTCTCCGACGTGCAGCGTCGCCAGATGACCACGCCGGACGACGCCAATATCCACGCCCTCGCGGTGGATGGCGATTTCGACGATTGTCAGGCCCGCCTGAAGGACATGTTCAACGATTTCGATTTCCGCGACGGGGTGAACCTGGCCGGTGTGAATTCGATCAACTGGGCGCGGGTGCTGGCGCAGGTGGTCTATTATTTCACCGCCGCCGTCTCGCTCGGCGCGCCGATGCGCAAGGTTTCCTTTACCGTGCCGACCGGCAATTTCGGTGACGTTTTTGCCGGATAT
>CAZDLV010000134.1:0-6690 GCA_964506345.1 uncultured Rhodobacterales bacterium
GCCCGAACAACTTCGGGCGGCGCAAACCGATATCGGACCGACACAGGAAAGACCGCCTAGAACTTGGCAACAATCAAGGCCGTTATGCCGTCTTTGTATTGAGGGCCACCCAGAAGTTGCAGTTTCACCTCGGTTGAGACGACTCCGTTAATCATGCGGCAAGGTCCGCACCAGCTATCGCCGAACTGGGTTTTCAGATCGATATAGACGTTGTTTATGGCCACGCCGCGCCGGTCTTTCGTGATCCGCGCCGCAAGCTGGCGTGCCAGAAACCGGCTTTGCTCTGCGCCTTTATAACTCGTCATTTTTTTGATTTCCCAGGCGCTCAGGCCGAATTTCAGAATGCCGCCATCAGGAAGTGTCATGTTGAATTCTACACTTCCGGGGCCGGTCGGTTCCTCGACCGCCGGGCCGGTTGCTGTTGTCGTGGTGCCGCCACCGTCGGTGCCCACCGATGCCGCAAAGGCAATGCCCGCGCCGGAAATCGCGGCAAGGAAAACTGCTGTCAATATTGTCTGTCTATACATTTTTGCTCCGTTTGATTAGGCGGGATACATGTCGAACATATCGGTCCCGCGCACTGAATATATACTGCGTTTTTGAAAAAAACCAGTATAATCATATGTTTAATATATTTTTCGCCGCGCCGGAGGGGTTTTGCTGACGGAATCGCCTGTGCATCCGGCGTTTCCGGCCCTAGAGGAAACTTTCGGCGCTGAAATTGCCGATGTTGCCCAGCATCTGTTGCAGGAAGGACAGTTTGCGCCCGCCGGTCACCGTTTCGCGGGTTGCAAGATCGATGACAATGCCGTCTTGCAGACCGTACTGGTTTACCGAAGCCACACGCCCCCGGCTGTCGAAGGTGATCGCCAAAATTTCGCGGCTGGTGATTTTCGGGGCGAGAAAGGCATAGGCCCGTTCGGTATAGGAAACGTAGTACCATGCGCTGTCACCCGTCGCGCCGCGGGTCGTCGGTTCGCCAAGGCGGGCGGTGACGGTGGCTTTGGTGTCTTTGCCGGCCTGTATGGCCTGAATGTCGGCCGCAACCGGCACATAGCCGTGGTTTTTCACGATCGGGGTGCAACCGCCAACAAGCGTGGCCGTGCCGATCAGGGACACAATCAATACACTGCGAAATCTGTTGGTCGCCATAATAACCCTCGCTCAAAACCGTTTGCTCTTGCCTCACCTACCGCGCGCGTGGAATAATTTCAAGAATCTTGGCGCGGCTGTGCCTACAATCCCCTTTTAGCCGCAATTATACAATGGTAGAAAATCCCGATATGCAAAACTCCGCCCCCGCCTTTTCCCGTATTGTCCGCTTCCGGCGGATCAGCAAGGCGGTAGACTATGAATTCACCGAAAACCCGACCGAGGACGAGTTGCGCGCGATTGCCCGCGCGCTCGATGTGAAATCGGTGCGCAAAATGCGGTTTGGCGGGCGCCTGACGCCACTGGCAAACGGCGGCTGGATGCTGGAAGCAAAGCTGGGCGCAACAGCCACGCAGTCCTGTGTCATCACACTGGAGCCGGTGCGGACCCGCATTGATCTGGACATCCGGCGGCAATACCTGCCGGATCACGACGACCCGATGGCCGAAATCGATATTCCGGTAGAGGACGACGACGATATCGAACCGCTGGAAGCGGAGCTGGATCTGGGGCTGGTCGCACAGGAGGCGCTGGCGCTGGCGCTGCCCGACTATCCCAAAATCGACGGCGCAACACTGGAAGACTCGCTGACCGGTGCCGAAACCGGCGCACCGGACGTGGCGCGCCCGTTTGCCGGACTGGCGGCGTTGAAGGATAAACTGGAAAACAACGGTGAATAGGCCTAGAAAAGACTTGCGGTTTGCATAATTTTCGCTATTTTCCGCGCTTCGTTTCCTGTTCGGGTCAATAGGTTGTTGCACATTGCGCGTGCGAGGCTTATTGACGCCGGATGTCGGGGGTTCGCCCCATTCAAGAACTAGAGGTCCATCATGGCTGTTCCCAAGAGTAAAATCACCCGCTCCAAACGCGGTATGCGTCGCGCGCATGATGCGTTGGTTGCGGCCAACCCGAATGAATGCACAAACTGTGGCGAACTGAAACGCCCCCACCACGTCTGTGGCGCTTGCGGCCACTATGACGAACGCGAAGTCGTTGCAATGGTCGAGGAAATCGACTTCGACGAAGACGCAGCGTAAACAAGTAAGGTGGGTCCGGTATGACCGAAAACTCAAACCGGACGCCCCCCCCCACCAGCCAGACGGTTATTTCCGTCGATGCGATGGGGGGTGACAGCGGTGTATCTGCTGTTATCGGCGGCATGGCAAAATCCGCCCGCAACAATCCCGACATCCGGTTTATCGTTCATGGTGATTCGGCCCTGATTCTGCCGCTGGTGCAGAAACAGCGCGACCTTGCCGGTCTGGTCGAGGTGCGAAATTCCGACAAAGTCGTTTCAATGGATGAAAAACCTTCGCGCGCACTGCGCAGCGGCAAAGGTTCAAGCATGTGGAATGCCGTCGAGAGCGTGAAAAACGGCGAGGCCTCGGTGGCTGTATCATGTGGCAATACCGGCGCATTGATGGCGATATCCATGTTGCAGTTGCGCAAGTTGCCCGGTGTTGTTCGCCCGGCCATCGCGGTTCTGTGGCCGTCGCGCAATCCGTCCGGCAAGAATATCATGCTGGACATGGGCGCCGACATCAAAGCGGATGCGCGCGACCTGTTGCAGTATTCGGTGATGGGCGCCAGCTATGCCCGCAATGCGCTGGGAATGGAACGCCCCCGCATCGGTTTGCTGAACATCGGCACCGAAGACCACAAGGGCCGGCCCGAATTGCAGGAAGCCGCCGCGCTGGTCGAATCCGTGCAGGATGCCGGTGATTTCGAATATGTCGGCTTTGTCGAAGGTAGCGACCTGCCGTCCGACCGCGTCGATGTGATCGTCACCGACGGGTTCACCGGCAATGTCGCGTTGAAGGCCAGCGAAGGCACGGCCAAGCTGATCGGGGATTTCCTGCGCGACGCGTTCACCCATACGCCCCTGGCCAAACTGGCGGCACTGTTCGCCATGGCGTCGCTGAAACGGCTGAAAAACCGGATAGACCCGCGCCGCGTCAACGGCGGCGTGTTTCTGGGCCTGAACGGCACCGTTATCAAATCACACGGCAGCGCCGACGCAATCGGGGTTTCGGCAGCGATCAAACTGGCCTATACACTGGCGCACAACGGGTTTTCCGAAAAACTGGCCGCACGGGTAGCATCAAGCCTGAAAGCCAGTGAAACTGCGGCAAACCGGACAAATCACGACGCAACAAACGAGGCTTGAACATGGGTGTGACCCGCGCAGTCGTCAAAGGCTACGGCCACTATCTGCCCGAGCGGGTCGTGGAAAACGCCGAGTTTGCCGAAACGCTGGACACCTCGGACGAGTGGATCCGCACCCGCACCGGAATCGAGCGGCGCCATTTCGCGGCCGACGGACAGAAAACCTCGGATCTGGCGGTCAAAGCGGCGCGCATGGCGCTGGACAAGGCAGGGATGCAGGGGAACGACCTCGACACGATCATTCTGGCCACGGCCACACCCGACCAGACATTTCCGTCCACCGCGACCCGCGTGCAGCACGCCATCGGCCTGACGCACGGGTTTGCGTTCGATATTCAGGCCGTCTGCGCCGGATTCATCTTTGCCCTTGCCAATGCCAACGCGCTGATCCAGTCGGGACAGGCGAAAACCGTCATGGTTATCGGTGCGGAAACCTTTTCGCGTATTCTCGACTGGGAGGACCGCACCACCTGTGTTCTGTTCGGGGACGGAGCCGGCGCGGTAATTTTGCAGGCAGACACCGGAGCCGGCGACGGCAATGACCGCGGTATCCTGTCAACGGACCTGAATTCCGACGGGCGTTTCAACGACCTGCTGTATGTGGATGGCGGCGTGTCCTCGACCGGGTCCACGGGTGTTGTGCGGATGCAGGGGCAGGAAGTGTTCAAACACGCGGTGGCCAAGCTGGCCTCTTGCGGGGAAAGCGCGCTGGACAAGGCCGGACTGGATGCTGCGGCACTGGACTGGATTGTGCCGCACCAGGCGAATTTGCGGATCATCAAGCGCACGGCACAGAAAATGGGCGTGTCGATGGATCATGTTGTGGTGACGGTGCAGGACCACGGCAATACCTCGGCTGCGTCCATCCCGCTGGCCCTGTCTGTCGCCGCCTCGCGCGGGCAGATCAAGACCGGCGATTTGCTGTTGCTGGAAGCCATCGGCGGCGGTTTGACGTGGGGCGCGGCGGTGCTGCGCTGGTAGGCACGATTATGTGCATCTAAGCCATTGTTATTGACTCTGTTTCCCCTAATCCCCTACGCTGGGCCAAACATGTGGAGAAGGTAAAACCATGAGCGAGTCGACATTGACACGAATGGACCTGAGCGAAGCCGTGTTTCGCGAGGTCGGATTGTCGCGAAATGAATCAGCCGATCTGGTGGAAACGGTGTTGGCGCACGTCTCGGACGCGCTGGTGGCGGGGGAAAATGTCAAGATTTCCTCGTTCGGCACTTTTTCCATCCGCGACAAGAACGAGCGGATCGGACGCAACCCGAAAACCGGCGAAGAAGTCCCGATCGCGCCGCGCCGTGTATTGACCTTTCGTCCCTCGCATCTGATGAAAGAGCGCGTTGACGCCGGCAACAAATCCTAGGGCGGTTTCATGCAAAAATCCCCGTCGGCATTCCGGACCATCAGCGAGGTCGGCGAAATTCTGGGGGTTCCCGCGCATGTTCTGCGATTCTGGGAAAGCAGGTTCAACCAGATAAAACCGGTAAAGCGCGGCGGCGGGCGCCGGTATTACCGCCCCGACGACGTCGCCTTGATCCGCACAATCCAATGCCTGCTGCACGAAGACGGCATGACCATCAAAGGCGCGCAGAAAGTGTTGCGTGAACGTGGCGTGAAATCGGCGGTCGCGGCCGGGCACGCCCTGTTGCGCGCACCTGTTGCCCGCACCACGGCCCCCGCACCGCCAAGCGCCGCCATGCTGTCAGGTCTGCGACAGGTTCGCGACCGCCTTGTGGCCTTGCGCGAATCCATGTCGGCAGAAATCTAGGGGACGGCGTCGTGCAAAACCGTTTCGCGCTTGCCACCGGAAATATCTGCGCTATAACGGCCTCGTTCGGGCTATGGCGCAGTCTGGTAGCGCGTCCGTCTGGGGGACGGAAGGTCGTGGGTTCGAATCCCGCTAGCCCGACCATTTTTTCAAAACGCTGGTGGCAACACCGGCGTTTTTGCACATAAGGAGCGCACATGAGCCAGCCGGAAACGGGCGTTCTGCCTAGCCAGACTATTCGCGAAATGCTTGCCAACGGCCAGATCACGGTGACGCATCCGGTGCCGGAGGGGCAGATACAGCCCGCCTCGCTGGACCTGCGTCTTGGCGACGTCGCGTGGCGGGTGCGGGCCTCGTTTCTACCGGGCACGGGGCGGCTGGTTGCCGACCGTTTGCCGGATTTCGCCATGCACCGCGTTGATTTACGCAACGGGGCGGTGTTGGAAAAGGGCTGCGTATATGTTGTGCCGCTGATGGAGGGGCTGGATTTGCCCGTCGCCGTCAATGCGGTTGCCAACGCCAAAAGTTCCACCGGACGACTGGACCTGTTCACGCGACTTATCACCGATCATGGCAGCGAATTCGACCGGATCGAAGCGGGGTATTGCGGGCCGCTTTATGCCGAAATCTCGCCTCGATCCTTTTCGGTGTTGGCCCGTCCGGGTATGCGCCTGAACCAGATCCGGTTCCGAAGGGGGCAGGTGGTGTTGTCCGATGACGCGCTGCGCGCCATGGACGCAGAGCAGGCGCTGGTGGATGTGGAGGCACATATAGACAACGGGCTGGGGTTTTCTGTCGATCTGACCCCGCGCGAGGACGGGGTGGTCGGTTATCGAGCCAAACCGCACACCGGCCTGATCGATCTGGACCGTATCGGGTTTTACGATCCGGCCGAGTTCTGGGAACCGGTGCGCACGCAGAACGGCTCGATGATCCTCGACCCAGGGGCATTTTACATTCTGGTCAGCCGCGAGGCCGTGCATGTGCCACCCGATTGTGCGGCCGAGATGGCCCCCTATCTGGCGATGGTTGGCGAGTTCAGGGTGCATTACGCCGGTTTCTTTGACCCCGGTTTCGGACATGCCGCTGCTGGTGGCAAGGGCTCGCGCGGGGTTCTGGAAGTGCGATGCCACGAGGCCCCCTTTGCATTGGAACACGGGCAGATCGTCGGACGGCTGGTCTACGAACGCATGACGGAAACACCGGATGTTCTGTATGGCAAGGACATGGGGTCGAATTATCAGGGACAAGGGTTGAAGCTGTCAAAGCATTTCAAATCACGGCGTGCCGGCAGCTAGCGCAGGTTTTCCAACGCCGAAAAGATGGCCAGTTGTGCCATTTCGGAATCCGTCAGCCGCTCCGATAATGTTTCTGTCCCGGTTTTCGCACCGGTATCGTCCGCGAACGGGTTTTCGTCGAACAATGTGTCGAGATCGGGGAAAAACCGGCGTGCAAGCGCTGCATTGCTGTCGGCGTAATACGCCATAATTTCCCGGCATTGTTCGGCGGTGAATACGTCACGCGAACGGTAAACCCCGCCTAACTGGTGACGCTGGACATGGCGGATAACCTCGCGCGTATTGAACGATGTGGTC
>CAZDLV010000135.1:0-6687 GCA_964506345.1 uncultured Rhodobacterales bacterium
AAATCGCCGAAGCCAAGATGAAAGATTTGAACGCGAACGATATCGAGGCCGCAATGCTGATTATTGCCGGTTCCGCCCGTTCCATGGGCATCGAGGTTAAAGGGTAATCGTCATGGCTAAACACGGAAAACGTTACGCCGCGGCGAAAGCGGCCTTTGCAGGCAAGGACAATGTCTCGATCAACGAAGCGGTTGCGCTGGTGAAATCCGCCGCGACCACCAAGTTTGACGAAACGGTTGAGATTGCCATGGTGCTGGGTGTTGACCCGCGCCACGCCGACCAGATGGTGCGCGGCGTTGTCTCGTTGCCGTCCGGCACAGGCAAAACCGTGCGCGTGGCTGTTTTTGCCCGCGGCGACAAGGCCGACGAGGCGAAAGCCGCCGGTGCCGATATCGTTGGTGCCGAGGATCTGATGGAAACTGTTCAGGGCGGCGCGATCGAATTCGATCGCTGCATTGCCACACCGGATATGATGCCGATCGTCGGGCGTCTGGGTAAAATTCTTGGCCCGCGCAACCTGATGCCGAACCCGCGGGTCGGCACGGTGACGATGGATGTCAAGGCCGCTGTCGAGGCCGCCAAGGGTGGCGAAGTGCAGTTCCGCGCCGAAAAAGCCGGTGTTGTGCATGCGGGTATCGGCAAGGCGTCGTTCGACGAAGCCGCGCTGGTGGCCAACGTCAAGGCGTTCATCGACGCGGTCAACAAGGCCAAACCGTCGGGGGCCAAAGGCGCCTACATCAAGAAAATCGCGCTGACCTCGACCATGGGGCCGGGCGTGACGGTTGACCTGGCAGAAGCTGCGGCCAGCTAAGGAATTCCCCCGGCCAGCGGTCGGGGGATGTTTCGGACCTGCGGTGCAAGCCAACGGTCCATCTGTCCAAGACGGTGGGTGGTCGCAAGACCATAAATCCTGCCCGAGATAGGGAAACGATCGAGATCAGCGAGAGGTCCACAGACCTCGGGCGGATTTTGGCGGGAACCTGGACAAGACCCGAGACGTTGCGGCGCAAGTCGCGGCGAATATGAGCCGGAAGGGGCGACCCTTCCATAATTTGGAGCAATATTGTGAATAGAGCCGAAAAAGAAGCAGTGGTCGGTGAACTCGACCAGATCTTCACGGACTCTGGTGTCGTCGTGGTTGCACACTACGAAGGCCTCACAGTTGCAGAGATGTCGGACCTCCGCCATCGCGTAAGCGATGCAGGCGGGGCGGTTCGTGTTGCCAAAAACAAGCTCGCCAAAATCGCCCTCAAGGGCAAGTCCACCGAAGCTATGGGTGACTTGCTTACAGGGATGACAGTCTTCGCCTATTCCGAGGACCCTGTTTCCGCTGCGAAAGCCGTGGAAGCCTATGCCAAGGACAACGACAAGCTCGTTGTTCTCGGGGGTGCTATGGGCGACGATCTTCTTGACCCGGCCGGTGTCAAGGCAGTGGCAGCCATGCCGTCGCGCGAGGAGCTTATTGCTTCGATCGCGGCGTGTCTGGGCGCACCTGCTTCGAACATCGCCGGCGCGATTGGCGCGCCTGCAAGCAATATCGCGGGTATTCTTTCTACCCTCGAAGAGCGTGCGGCATAAGTCTGAATGCAATTGTCGGGCCGGATAGTTGGTAACGAAAACCACACCGGAACACATCGAAACTGAAACGGAAAAGTAAAATGGCTGATCTGAAAAAACTTGCTGAAGAGATTGTTGGTCTGACCCTTCTCGAAGCTGCCGAACTGAAAAACATCCTCAAAGACGACTACGGCATCGAGCCGGCAGCCGGTGGCGCCGTCATGGTTGCCGCAGGTGGCGACGCCGGTGGCGCAGCTGCCGAGGAAAAAGACGAATTCGACGTTATCCTGGTTTCCCCGGGTGACAAGAAAATCGGCGTCATCAAAGAAGTCCGCGCCATCACCGGCCTGGGCCTGAAAGAAGCCAAAGACGTTGTAGACGCTGGCGGCAAAGCCGTTAAAGAAGGCGTTTCCAAAGCTGAAGCCGAAGAAATCAAAGCGAAACTGGAAGCCGCAGGCGCCACAGTCGAGCTGAAATAATCTGTCGCGGCACAACGCTGCACAGGAAGAAAAGGCTGGATCCGCCCTTGTTGGCGGGTCCGGCTGTTTGCGTCTCTCAAGGTGCCCTGTCGTTTGAAACGGCAAGGACATCGTGAAAGGTGCAGACCGGCCGGACGCGAGACGTGGGAATCTCGCAAGAATTGGCTGGTTGTCACCGCAAGGCTTCAGGCAGGCGTTCCCAGTCGTCTGCCGGGCGTTGAAAACAGGTAAGAAAAAAGCATGGCTAAGACGTATTCCGGTCACAAGCGTATCCGCAAGTATTTTGGTAAAATCCGCGAGGTTGCGGAAATGCCGAACCTGATCCAGGTTCAGAAAAGCTCCTACAAACTTTTCCTGAATTCGGGCGATCAGGACACGCCGCAGGACGGCGAAGGTATCAACGCGGTTTTCCAGTCGGTATTCCCGATCAAGGATTTCAACGAAACCTCGGTGCTGGAGTTCGTCAAATACGAGCTTGAAAAGCCGAAATACGATGTCGAAGAGTGCATGCAGCGCGACATGACCTATGGCGCGCCGCTGAAGGTGACCCTGCGTCTGATCGTGTTCGATGTCGACGAGGACACCGGCGCGCGGTCTGTCAAGGATATCAAGGAACAGGACGTGTTCATGGGCGAAATGCCCCTGATGACCCCGAACGGCACCTTTGTTGTCAACGGCACCGAGCGGGTGATCGTTTCCCAGATGCACCGCTCGCCGGGCGTGTTTTTCGACCACGACAAGGGCAAGACCCATTCGTCGGGCAAGCTGCTGTTTACCTCGCGTATCATTCCCTATCGCGGGTCGTGGCTGGATTTCGAATTCGACGCCAAGGATGTTGTATACGCCCGTATCGACCGTCGCCGCAAACTGCCGGTGACGACGCTGCTGTATGCGCTGGGGCTGGATCAGGAAGGCATCATGGATGCCTATTACGATACGGTTGTCTACAAGCAGAACAAAAAGAAAAAAGGCTGGACCACGCCGTTCTTCCCGGAACGGATCAAGGGGACAAAGCCGCTGTTCGATATTGTCGATGCGAAATCGGGTGAAGTGATTGCCGAAGCCGGCAAGAAAGTCACCCCGCGCACCGTGAAAAAACTGATCGACGAGGGCGAGGTGAAAAATATCCTTGTGCCGTTCGACCAGATCGTCGGCCGTTTTGCCGCCAAAGACATCATCAACGAGGAAACCGGCGAGATCTGGGTCGAGGCCGGCGACGAGTTGACATGGGAAATCGATCCCAAAACCGGCGATGTCACCGGCGGGACGCTGAAAACCCTGCTCGATAACGGTGTGACCGGCATTCCGACGCTGGACATCGACAATGTCAATATCGGTCCCTACATCCGCAACACCATGGCGATTGACAAAAACATGAACCGCGATACCGCGCTCATGGATATTTACCGGGTCATGCGCCCGGGCGAGCCGCCCACCGTCGAGGCGTCGGCGACCATGTTCGACGCGATGTTCTTTAATTCCGACCGCTACGACCTGTCGGCTGTCGGACGTGTGAAAATGAACATGCGTCTTGATCTGGATGCGCCGGATACCCTGCGTATTCTGCGCAAGGAAGACATTATTGCCGTGGTCAAGGCGCTGGTCGAGTTGCGCGACGGCAAGGGCGTGGTGGACGATATCGACCACCTCGGCAACCGTCGTGTGCGGTCCGTCGGCGAGCTGATGGAAAACCAGTATCGCGTCGGTCTGCTGCGGATGGAGCGCGCGATCAAGGAACGTATGTCCAGTGTCGAGATCGACACGATCATGCCGCAAGACCTGATCAACGCGAAACCGGCGGCAGCGGCTGTGCGGGAATTCTTCGGTTCCAGCCAGTTGTCGCAGTTCATGGACCAGACCAACCCGCTGTCCGAAGTGACACACAAACGCCGCCTGTCGGCGCTTGGGCCGGGCGGTTTGACCCGCGAGCGGGCCGGGTTCGATGTGCGCGACGTGCATCCCACCCACTATGGCCGCATGTGTCCGATTGAAACGCCCGAGGGGCCGAACATCGGGCTGATCAACTCCCTTGCGACATTCGCGCGGGTGAACCGTTATGGATTCATCGAGACGCCGTATCGCAAGGTTGTGGACGGGACTGTAACGGACGAAGTGCAGTACATGTCCGCGACCGAGGAAATGCGGCATACAGTTGCACAGGCGAACGCCGAACTGGATGAAAACGGCCATTTTGTCAACGATATGGTCTCGACCCGCAAATCCGGCGATTACATGTTGAATCTGGTCGAGAATGTCGATCTGATCGACGTTTCGCCGAAACAGTTGGTATCGGTTGCTGCCTCGTTGATCCCGTTCCTTGAAAACAACGACGCCAACCGCGCCCTGATGGGCTCGAACATGATGCGTCAGGCGGTGCCGCTGGTAAAAGCCGAAGCCCCGTTTGTCGGCACCGGCATGGAAGAGGTCGTGGCCCGCGATTCCGGCGCTGCGATTACCGCCTTCCGTGGCGGGATCGTCGATCAGGTTGACGCGATGCGTATCGTTATTCGCGCGACCGAGGATCTGACGCCGGGCGATCCGGGTGTGGACATCTATCGTCTGCGTAAATTCCAGCGTTCGAACCAGAACACCTGTATCAACCAGCGTCCGCTGGTGAAAGTGGGCGACCGTGTGCGCAAGGGCGAGGTTGTGGCCGATGGTCCGTCAACCGACCTCGGTGAACTGGCGCTGGGTAAAAACGTGCTGGTCGCGTTTATGCCGTGGAACGGTTACAACTACGAGGATTCGATCCTGATTTCCGAACGTATCGTCAAGGACGACGTGTTCACCTCGATCCACATCGAGGAGTTCGAGGTCGCCGCGCGTGATACGAAACTGGGGCCGGAAGAAATCACCCGCGATATTCCGAACGTCGGCGAGGAGGCCCTGCGCAACCTCGACGAGGCCGGTATCGTCTATATCGGGGCCGAGGTTGGCCCGGGCGACATTCTGGTCGGCAAAATCACCCCGAAAGGCGAAAGCCCGATGACGCCGGAGGAAAAACTTCTGCGCGCCATCTTCGGCGAGAAAGCCTCGGACGTGCGCGATACCTCGCTGCGTCTGAAACCGGGTGATTTCGGCACGGTGGTCGAGGTGCGTGTTTTCAACCGCCACGGAGTGGAAAAAGACGAGCGCGCCTTGCAGATCGAGCGCGAGGAAGTCGAGCGTCTGAGCCGTGACCGCGACGACGAGATGGCGATTTATGATCGCAACATCTATTCGCGCCTGAAGACCCTGATCCTTGGCAAAACCGCAGTGAAGGGGCCGAAAGGCGTCAAAGCCGGTTCTACCATCACCGAGGAATTGCTGGGCGATCTGAGCCGTGGCCAGTGGTGGCAACTGGCGTTGGAAGACGATGCCGATGCGGCCGAGGTCGAAGCCCTGAACAAGCAGTACGAGGCGCAGAAGAAGGCGCTGAACGACCGCTTCGACGACAAGGTGGAAAAAATCCGCCGTGGCGACGACATGATGCCGGGCGTGATGAAAATGGTCAAAGTGTTCATCGCGGTCAAGCGCAAGCTGCAACCGGGCGACAAGATGGCCGGGCGTCACGGCAACAAGGGCGTTATCTCGCGCGTGATCCCCGAAGAGGACATGCCGTTCCTTGAAGACGGGACACCGGTCGATTTCTGCCTTAACCCGCTGGGTGTGCCGTCGCGTATGAATGTCGGGCAGATTCTGGAAACGCATATGGGCTGGGCCGCGCGCGGTCTGGGCAAAGCCGTTGACGAAGCGTTGAAGGAATACCGGCGCTCGGGCGATATGACCCCTGTGCAGGATGCGATGAAGGTTGCGTATGGCGATGTCGTTTACGACGATACCATCGTCAAGATGTCGCAAGCCGAACTGGTGGAGGCGGCCGGCAATGTCACGCGCGGCGTGCCGATTGCCACGCCGGTATTCGATGGCGCGAAAGAGGCGGATATCAATGACGCCCTGACCCGCGCCGGTCTGGATACATCCGGTCAGGTTGACCTTTATGACGGGCGCACCGGCGAAAAATTCGCGCGCAAGGTGACCGTCGGCATGAAGTATGTCCTGAAACTGCACCACCTTGTGGACGAGAAAATCCACGCGCGTTCGACCGGGCCTTACAGCCTTGTCACGCAGCAGCCGCTCGGTGGTAAAGCGCAGTTCGGCGGCCAGCGTTTCGGCGAGATGGAGGTCTGGGCGCTCGAAGCTTACGGCGCTGCATACACCCTGCAGGAAATGCTGACCGTCAAGTCGGACGACGTTGCGGGCCGCACCAAGGTCTATGAAAGCATCGTCAAGGGCGAGGACAACTTCGAGGCCGGCGTGCCGGAATCGTTCAACGTATTGGTCAAGGAAATCCGCTCGCTCGGTATGAATATCGAGCTGCTGGATTCGGAGACGGAGTAAGGGCGCCCCGCGCCCTTGCCTAACAACGAGATTGAGGATCATAAAATGAACCATGAAATCACGAACCCGTTCAATCCGGTCCAGCCGCTGAAGACGTTCGACGAAATCAAAATCTCTCTGGCGTCGCCGGAGCGGATTCTTTCCTGGTCTTTCGGGGAAATCAAGAAACCCGAGACCATCAACTACCGCACGTTCAAACCCGAGCGCGACGGCCTGTTCTGTGCCCGTATCTTTGGCCCGATCAAGGATTACGAATGTCTGTGCGGCAAAT
>CAZDLV010000136.1:0-6626 GCA_964506345.1 uncultured Rhodobacterales bacterium
GGATATATTACTAATTTAAAATGGCTGAAAATATGGTTAAAGTGAGGCTGTGTAATAATATCAGCAATATCTACATTAAATTTATCTTGGCAAATATCACTAATATTATTAGGTGAATCACTCTCTGGAAACGACCATAATCCACCCCAAATACCTACTGGTGGGCGCTGTTGTAATAAGATTTCCCCAGATTTTTCCTGCATGATTAACCAATTAATTTGCCTCTTAGGAATTATTTTCTTTGGTTTTGAATATGGGTAGTTTTGCGGGAAATCATGTAAAAATGCTTGGCAATGGTCTTTTAAAGGACATCGGTGACATTGGGGTTTAATTCTCGTACAGAGTGTTGCACCGAGATCCATTTGCGCTTGAATATATTGTGATATTCGCTCATTTGGCAATAGTTGTTCGGCAAATTGCCATAGTTTATTTTCAACCGATTTAATTCCCGGCCAGCCTGAAACCATATAAAAACGAGCTAATACACGTTTAACATTGCCATCAAGAATTGCGAATTTTTGTTTATGCGCCAAAGCCATAATTGCACCAGCTGTAGAACGACCAATTCCTGGTAATGCGATTAATTCATTGAGAGTTTTGGGTATTTTACTGTTGTGGTTTGAAACAATAATATTCGCGGCTTTATGCAGGTTTCTTGCACGAGCGTAATAACCTAAACCTGTCCACAAAGCGAGAATGTCATCTAATGGTGCGTGAGCTAAAGAAGTTACATCAGCATAGCGTTCAGTAAAACGCTGGTAATAGGGTATAACAGTGCTAACCTGGGTTTGTTGTAACATGATCTCTGATAACCAGACATGGTAGGGTGTAGTTTGTTGCTGCCATGGTAAATCTTTACGACCATATTGGTCATACCATGCCAATAATTGATCACTGAAATTCATGATAGTAAGTGGATTTAGATTAGCCATAGCAGATTAACGCGCTGCTATGGCTGTGGAAAAATTAAAATAAGCTTTTAAGTTTATTTTTTAAGGCTTCTTTAGCTTGATCTTCTACCGATTTTTTTGGCGTAGTTTCAGGTGCTACTTGTTTTTTTGGCTGTTCTTTACTGGGAGCTGGTGCTGTTTTAGTTGTTGTTGCATCAGTACCCAATACTCCACCTAATAAGCCACCTAAATCACCGCCCAACTTACCTTTTAATTTGTCAGCAACTTTTGCTTTTATTTCTGCGGTTGCTTTTTGTTTGAGCAAACTAGCAAGATCGACTGTTGGTTTAGGTTGGCTAAATGTACCGGTGATTTTAACTGGGATAGTCAAGCCTTTTAGATCGGCTAACTGTTTGCCACCTTCGCCAGCAAGAGAGTTAACAATGGCAACTTTTAGACCATAATTAATACCTTCTTGTGGAAGGTCAATCTTTCCTGCACCATCAATACGTAATAAAGGTGACATAAGATTTAAGTCTTGATTCGAAATAATGCCATTTGTTGCTTTAAATGATCCAGTCAAACTGGCAAAATCAGTTTGTAGAGGGGCATCTGATGAAGGTAATTTTTTACCTTTAAACGCGGCTTTGGCTTTACGAATACTTTCGGCAATATTAACGCCTTTTACTGCACCATCTTTGAATGAAAATTTCCCGTTACCATTGAGCGTTTGTTTGATTTGTTCGACTGTCGCACCACTACCCGTCAATTTTGCTTGGGCGTTAGCAGTACCAGATAGTTTGTCATCACCGGAAAGATCTTTAAGCAAAGGGCCTGCTTGTACTCCACTTAGTTTTTCATCTAAAGAAAGTTTTAGCAGCTTACCTTTAGCATCTAAGCTTACGTTACCTTTATATTGACCTTGATATAAGTTAGCACTCAAAGGACTTAATTTTATTAAACCTTTATTAGCATTAATTTCAAGGTGAATTTTTTCGCTGTTCATACCACTAATTTTTAGTTTACCTATATCTATGGTGCCTTTAGCATTAATTTGTCTTAATGTTTCTAAAGGAAGTTGAGTGGCACCTGCTGCAGCGGCA
Organism: uncultured Rhodobacterales bacterium; assembly: GCA_964506345.1. Classification (GTDB taxonomy): domain Bacteria; phylum Pseudomonadota; class Alphaproteobacteria; order Rhodobacterales; family Rhodobacteraceae; genus NORP23. The sequence goes on from CAZDLV010000136.1 coordinate 1,994, forward strand.
GAAGCTGGGGGGGCGACTGCTTTTTGATCTTTACTAACTGGTGGTAAGTAGCGATCAGCATCAATTTGATCCAGTATTAATTTAAAGTTATAACTTGGGTTGGAAAAGTTGTTAATAGCAAACTGACCACTTAATTTACTTTGATCAAGTGTTACTACCAGTTTTTTAGCATTGAAGTGTTTTTTTGATGCTGAAAACTCAGTATTTAATTGCACGAGTTTTAAGGTGCTATCATCTGCCATGACAGGCAATTTGATTGCCATATTATTGGCTAATTGGCGTAAGTTAAATGGTTTAACGTGAATGTTACCAGCAAAATTCGGATTATCAGATAGTAATTTACTCGCATTAATGTCGCCATTGATTAACAGATCTTGTACTGAAATGATCAGTTTAGATAGTGTGGCTGTTTGTCGTTTCATATCAGCAGTAATATCTGTTGATACTTTTAACTCTGCCTTGCCGCCCGGTAAAGCTGGATCGGTTATTTCAGCAGTTAAATTAACCGCTTTTAAACTACTTTGTTGATTAGCCAGATTACTGGTGATATCAGCCGATAAGTTAGCGTTAATGGTTTGTTTATCTTTATTTACATTCGCTGAAAGTGCCAATCCATCAAGGGTGATGATTTGTTTAACCATATCAGCATTAATATCACCCGTTAAGGTAATATCCGCTTTTTCAAAGGGTAAATTTTTACCTTGTGCTTGGGTGCTAAAATTTAATCCTGTCAGACTATAACGTTGATTTTCCATATCAACCATGATGTCAGTAGATAATTTAATATGTGCTTCAGCTTGTGGTTTTTTACTGATTAGATTGAAGTCCATGGTAACAGCAGTAGGTTCACCGGGAACTAATGGATCTGTTCTAAGATTTAAATCTTTTAGCTGATAATTTTCTGAGGTGCTTGCATCTGACCAACGAATGTTGGCGTTTGTTAATTTAATACCGGCGATACTAATTGCCGCCAGTGCGGGAGCTCCAGTATCTTTTGATTCAGATTTTCTCGCTTTTTCAGTTGGTTTACTATTGCCTGCAAGATCATCCCAGTTAGTTTTACCCGCTTTATTTTTTTCTAGATTCAACTCTAGGCCATCAAGAATAATGGTGTCCATTTCTAGCTTTTTGCTGAGTAAGGGCATCAGTTTGATACGAACTTCAGCGGCATCAACTTTAGCAAAACTATCTGCCTTAAAGCCTTGAGCATTACTTAATGATAATGGGCCTAATTCCAGAGCAATCCACGGAAATACAGATAAACCAATATCACCTTTAAGTGTTAATGTCCGCCCAGTCACTTTTTCTACTTGCTCAGATATTTGTTGTTTATAATCATTAGGATCAATGATAAAAGGCAAGGCAATAAGACCTGCCACGACCACAATAACAATAAAAATAATTAGTTTGAATAGAAGACGCATGATATGTCCTTAAAGAAATGCTGAATAAGTGGTGATATTACTTTTGATTAAAACTAAACTGTTCACAGTTTAATGGGCTATCAATTAATGAATTGATAACTATTTTATACGTTTTTTGACCTTCAGTTACATTTATTGTTTGTAAAGGGAGATAGGTTCCTTTATTGACGATAATCGTATTGTTTAAGTTTTTCTTTATTGGGCCGGGTAAAAGTAAGCCATTAAAGGAGTCTGTTTTATTTTCTAGACTCATCTTTACGGGAATAGGTTCGAGTTGGAATTCTAAACCTATATGTGTTCGTCCTTCTTCACTCGATGCCATCCAACGCACAACAGCTAGTTGATGTTTGGACTTGGAGTCTAAAATACCAACAATATCACCAATTTCTACAGAGTAGGAATCTAAGGCCTCACAACTTATCATGATTCCTCCTGAACCTTCATTATGAATTGTACAATGAAAAGATGCAGAATACGTCTTTGTTGTTAAATACTCATATATTATAGAAATACCGAGTAATAACTCTACTTTAGGTTTATTGATGTAAGGTTTTCTTTTAAAGTGTCGAGCATAAGTAGCATTAAATTGTGGAATAATTTTCTTAAGTAACGCTAGATCACTAGAGTGACTTTCTTGCTGAAATAGTTCTTCGATTGATTCAAGTATTGGCTGGGTATTGAATAGTCGACATTGGTTCTGAGTAGTTAGCTCTAATTCAGATTCTGTTGTTAATGAACATGGAAATTTATCACTGGACGTATCAATTTTAAAATAACCGGTATCGTCTAGTGATATTTGCTGTTCTTGCATTTGGGATATTGTAATTTTATCGGCAAATTGATCCATTAACTCAAATAATCTAAAAATATCTGATTTTAATAACCTACTTGGGTTAGCAATACCAGTGAGTAAGGTGGCGGTATAAGTATGAATAAAAGAAATTAGTTTAGTGCTACTTGATTGGACTTGGGTGTTTAAAACTTTGTGATATTCACAATATAAATAAAGTTGATGTAGTGTGTTTATCGCCTTGTGAGGTGGCACAAAGTAATAATGATAAGCGTGTAGAATTGATAATTCTAGATATTCTGCGACATGATTAATAGCAATTAAAAATATATTCTGAGATTTTGGTTTTTTATTTTGTTGATAATAATCATTAACAATAATTTGGTAAGCAATCACGATCTCTTTTAGTAATCGATTTAATGTATGAATAACTTTTATATAATCAGTATGCGACCCTTGTTTTACTTTATTTTTTTCTGCAAGTTGATTCGACATGAGTTGACGAATAGATGAGCCATATAATTCTAATAATTTAAAACGTTTTTCTGTTTGAATATTTGTGTGATTTAAAGCGAGTAAATTAGCTGTAAGATCTTCAGCCTTTAAAATATCATTATTATGGTCAATATCTTTTAAAAACTGCTCAAGAATAGGAAGATCAAGAATAACATTTTCACTCTCTGAACCTTGTTCAGGAATTGTTAAATTTAATACAGGTCGAGCTAAACGATTTGATTTCTTACCTAATGCATTTCCTAAGCTAGACAATAGAGAAGAAAAAACAGAAGGGGGTTTTGTTTTAGAGACAATGGTTCTCTTTTCGATCTCATTAAGTACAGATGAAAAGTTTTTTGTACGTAATGGTTTTTTGATAATAATATCAATTGCTTCATCTGAATCATTATCTGATGATAATAAAGCTGAAATATACTGATGATCATGATTTTGCCAAGCCGTTATCCCTTCTTCTGTGTCAAAAGAATAAATGTAGAGTTCTGCTGGATCTGAATTAACAATTTTCCATTTGTTTGATAATTGATCATTGGCAACGCTCAGCATTGATTTAAGTGAGCGAGTATCAACGTCATTTAAGCCACAGAGTTTTATTCTCAATGTTGCCATTTTAGTGTTTCTCCACGTGTGGTGCTACTTGTCTTATGCGAACTGTTCTAATCGTATTATTATTCGTTTGTACCACTTCTATAACATAATCTTTAATACGTAAACTCACGCCAGGATTAGGGATGCTTTCTAAAAACTCTAAGATAAGGCCATTAATTGTCTTGGGCCCATCTGTCGGGAGCTGCCAATGATTATTACGGTTAATCTCTCGAATATTTGCCGAACCGTTGATTAGGTAACTACCATCTTCTTGTGGATGAATATCTTTATCTTCATCTATTAAATCAGCTGTAAATTCCCCAACAATTTCACGGAATATATCTTCCAACGTTATCAGCCCTAAGATATCACCATATTCATCAACAACCAATCCTGTTCGACGTCGATGACGCTGGAATTGGATAAGTTGTGTATTTAAGGGCGTATTTTCAGGGACAAAGTAACCTTCCTTAATAATACTATGTAACGTGTCTTTTGTAAGGTTATTTTGTGCAAGTAAATGAAGTGCTTTTCTCGTATGCAAAATACCGATGATATTATCTAAATTATCAGTATAGACAGGTAAACGCGTGTTATTACAAAATGAAAGTTGTTTAATGATCTCAGCTAATGAACCATTTATATCTAAGCCTTCAACCTCATTTCTGGGCACCATTACATCATTGACAGTGATTTTTTCCAGCTCAAGAATACTCACTAGCATTTTTTTATGACGTTTTGGTATTAAGCTTCCCGCCTCCATTAATGCCATTTTAAGTTCTTCAGCATTAATACTTGCTGCTGATGAATCTTGAGGTGACACACCAAATAAGGCGAGTAAACGATTGGTAATTGCATTGGTGGACCAAACAAGCGGATAAAGTAGAACAAGTAGTGGTTTAAGTATAAAGCTAGCAGGGTAAGCAACGCGTTCAGGGTGAAGTGCTGCTAAGGTTTTAGGCGTGACTTCTGCAAATAATAAGATAATTATTGTTAGAGTGAATGTAGCAATAACAATACCATTTTCCCCATACAGCTTAACACCAATGATAGTGGCAATGGCCGAGGCAAAAATATTGACAAAATTATTACCGAGTAAGATTAGACCGATTAAGCGATCAGGGCGGGCAAGTAATTGACTGGCTCTAATTGCACCGGGATGTCCTTCTTTTTCTAAGTGGCGGAGGCGGTAACGATTGAGAGTCATCAATGCCGTTTCTGAGCTTGAAAAGAAAGCCGACAGGACGACCAATATAAATAAGAGAGTAGTTGAATTTGGTTCATTAGTAAGACCCTCCAAAAGTGTGTTTTGTGCCAC
>CAZDLV010000137.1:0-6613 GCA_964506345.1 uncultured Rhodobacterales bacterium
GTCTGGGGTTCAGACGTGTGCTCTTCCGATCTTGTGGCTCCACTAAACCGGTTTAGTGGAAGGATTTGTGGCGTAGTTTCCGGTGGTTGCAGTGGTTAACGGAGGCGGCGTCAAATCTACTAAACCGGTTTAGTGGATGTGTGGCCGGTCGGTGTGCGGGGATTTCAGAGGAGGAGAATATGGATTTTCACGAGGTCAGGTTTCCGGTCAGCGTGTCGGTCGGATCTAGCGGCGGGCCGGAGCGGCGCACGGATATTGTGACGCTGTCGAACGGATTCGAGGAGCGCAATGCCCCCTGGTCGCAGGCGCGGCGGCGCTATGATGCGGGGGTGGGGATGCGCTCGCTCGACGATCTGGCGGCGGTGATCGGGTTTTTCGAGGCGCGGGCGGGGCAGCTCTATGGTTTTCGCTGGAAGGACTGGGCGGATTTCAAATCCTGTCTGCCGTCGGAAAAGGTGCAGAATGCCGATCAGGTGTTGGGGATCGGGGATGACCGGCAGCAGGCGTTCCAGTTGGTGAAGGCCTATCGCTCGGGCGTTGGCGAGCAGATTCGCGATATTCGCAAGCCGGTGGCGGATACGGTTCTGGTGGCGGTTTCGGGGGATGCGCAGGTGGTCGGGGTGGATTTCGATGTGGACTATGCGACGGGAATGGTGACGTTTGCCGCACCGCCGCCGGACGGGGCCGTGGTGACGGCCGGATTCGAGTTCGATGTGCCGGTGCGTTTTGACACCGACCGGATTTCGGTGTCGGCCGGCGGGTTTTCGGCGGGGGAGATCCCCTCGGTTCCGGTGGTGGAGGTGCGGGTATGAGTGTGACGACGCAGTGCCGGTGCTGGCGGGTCGTGCGGCGGGACGGGGTGGCGTTCGGCTTTACCGACCATGACCGCGATCTGGCGTTTGGCGGGACGGTGTTCCGGGCCGGTAGCGGGCTGGATGCCTCGGTCATCGAGGTCTCGGCCGGTTTGAGTGTGGACAATGCGCAGGCGGTCGGGGCGCTGTCGGATGCGGGGCTGTCGGAGGCGGATATTCTGGGCGGGAAGTTCGACGGGGCCGAGGTGTGGCACTGGATTGTCGACTGGCAGGATGTGGCGCGGCGGCGGTTGGTGTTTCGTGGCACGATTGGCGAGATCCGGCGCGGGGCGCTGGGGTTCGAGGCGGAATTGCGCGGGGTGTCGGAAGCGTTGAACGTGCCGTCGGGGCGGAGCTATCTGCGCGATTGCGACCGGATTTTCGGGGATGCGGTGTGCGGTGTGGATGCGGCGGCGTTTACGGCTGCGGGCACGGTGGTGGAATGCACAAGGCAGCGTGTGGTGCTGGACGGGTTGGCCGGATTTGCGGAAAAGTGGTTCGAGAACGGCGTGTTGCGTTGGCCGGACGGGGGCGAGTCGCTGGTGAAGGCGGATGCGCTTGACGGCGCGCGGCGGGTGTTGACGTTTTTCGAGGAGTTGCGCGCGCCGTTTGCTGTTGGCGATCAGGTGTCGGTTGTGGCCGGTTGTGACAAGCGGGCCGGGACCTGTCGGGTGAAGTTCGGCAATTTCGTTAATTTTCGCGGCTTTCCCCATATTCCGGGCGAGGATCGGGTGACGGCCTATCCGGTTTCGGGGCAGCGCCATGATGGCGGCAGCCTGTTCGGGGGCGGGTGATGCGCGCCGATGTGGTGGCGGAGGCGCGGCGCTGGATTGGCACGCCTTACGAGCATCAGGCCAGTTGTCGCGGGGCGGGGGCCGATTGTCTGGGGCTGGTGCGGGGCATCTGGCGCAACCTGTGCGGGGCGGAGCCGGAGGCGATGCCGGCCTATACGCCGGACTGGTCGGAACCGGCGCGCGACGAGGTGTTGCTGCGGGCCATGGGGCGGTATTTCCGGCCGGTGGAGGTGGCCGTGGCCGGGGATGTGCTGGTGTTCCGGCTGAAACGGGGCGGGGTGGCGAAGCATCTGGCCGTGGTGTCGGCACCGGACAGGATTATTCATGCATATTCGGGACGCGGGGTGGTGGAAACGCCGCTTTCGCCCCAATGGGAGCGCCGGATTGCCGGTATTTTCCGTTTTCCTGACAGGAGAAATTGAATGGCGACTTTGGTATTGGCGGCGGTTGGCTCGGCGGTCGGGGCATCGGTTGGCGGGGCGGTGCTGGGGGTGTCCTCGGCGGTGATCGGGCAGGCGGTCGGCGCGTCGGTCGGGCGGGCGCTGGATCAGCGGTTGCTGGGAAGCGGCGCGGCGCCGGTGGAACGTGGCCGTGTGGAGAATTTCCGGTTGCTCGGGGCGCGCGAGGGGGCGGGGTTGCCGCGGCTTTACGGGGCGATGCGTGTGTCCGGTCAGGTGATCTGGGCGACGCGGTTTCGCGAGCATGTGCGGGCTGCGGGCGGTGGCAAGGGGACGCCGGCGCCGTCTGTGCGGAGCTATTCCTATTCCGTCAGTCTGGCGGTGGCGCTTTGCGAGGGGGAGATCGTGCGGCTGGGCAAGGTCTGGGCCGACGGACAGGAAATCGCGCTCGACGGGATGACTTACCGTTTGTATCGCGGCGATGCGGTGCAGACGCCCGATCCGCTGATCGTGGCGGTCGAGGGGGCGGCGCCGGCCTATCGCGGCACGGCGTATATTGTGTTCGAGGATCTGGAACTGGGGCGTTTCGGCAACCGGATTCCGCAGTTTACCTTCGAGGTGGTCCGCAAGCCGGAGCAGACGGGGGCGCCGGAGGCTGCCGATCTGGTGCGGGCGGTGGCGCTGATCCCCGGGACGGGGGAATATGCGTTGGCGACGGAGCCGGTGGTTTATCCGCTCGACAAGGGGGTGTCGCGTCCGGCCAATGTGCACGGGGCGGGGCAGGTGCCGGATCTGGTGCGCTCGGTCGCGATGATGGGGCAGGATTTGCCGGACTGCGGGTCGGTGGCGCTGGTTGTCAGCTGGTTCGGGGACGATCTGCGTTGTGCCGATTGCACGGTGCAGCCGGCGGTCGAGCAGGTGGCAACCGACGGGGATGTGATGCCGTGGACGGTGTCCGGTGTCGGGCGGGCGGCGGCGAAAGTGGTCGGTCGGGTTGACGGGCGTCCGGCCTTTGGCGGCACGCCGGCGGATGAATCGGTGATGCAGGCGATTGCGCATATCCGTGCGGCGGGCAAGGAGGTGATGTTCTATCCTTTTATGCTGATGGATATTCTGCCCGGAAACGGTCTGCCGGATCCGTGGTCGGATACGGGCGAGCAGGCGGCGGTGCCCTGGCGGGGGCGGATTACGACCTCGAAGGCGCCGGGGATTTTCGGCTCGCCGGATCAGGGGAGCGCGGCGGCTGGCGAGGTTGCGGCGTTTTTCGGCACGGCGGCGGTCGGGGATTTCGTGCAGGGGGCAACGGGGGTGGCCTATAACGGGCCGGCGGAGTGGTCCTATCGCCGGTTTATCCTGCATTATGCGCATTTGTGCGCGGCAGCGGGCGGGGTTTCGGCCTTTTGCATCGGGTCGGAGATGCGGGCGCTGACGCGGATCAGGGACGGGCGCAATTCCTTTCCGGCGGTGGCGGAAATGGTGCGGCTGGCGCGGGATGTGCGCACCGTTCTGGGGCCGGATTGCAAGATCGGCTATGCGGCGGACTGGTCGGAGTATTTCGGCTATCACCCGCAGGACGGTTCGGGGGATGTGCTGTTTCACCTCGATCCGCTCTGGGCCGATGACGATATCGATTTTGTCGGGATCGACAATTACATGCCGTTGTCGGACTGGCGCGATGATCCGGCGCAGGAGGACGGCGCGGCGAGTATCTACGATCTGGCCTATTTGCAGGGGAATATCGAGGGCGGCGAGGGGTTTGAGTGGTATTACGCCAGCGAGGCCGACCGTGTGGCGCAGCGGCGCACGCCGATTGTGGACGGGGCTTACGGCGAGGACTGGGTGTTCCGTTACAAGGATATCCGCAACTGGTGGGGGGACCAGCATTTCGACCGGATCGGCGGGGTGCGCAATGGTCAGCCGACGGCGTGGATGCCGGGGAGCAAGCCGGTCTGGTTTACCGAACTGGGCTGTCCGGCGGTGGACAAGGGGACCAACCAGCCGAATATGTTTGTCGATGATCTGTCGGCCGAGGGGGGCTTGCCGCATTTTTCCAACGGCAAGCGCGACGACCTGATCCAGCACCGCTATTTGCAGGCGGTGTTGGGATACTGGAGCGATCCGGCCAACAATCCGGCGGCGAGCGCCTATGACGGGCGGATGGTGGATGTGGCGAGGGCGCATGTCTGGGCCTGGGATGCGCGGCCCTATCCGGCGTTTCCCGAGCAGGTCTCCGTCTGGTCCGACGGGGGGAAATTCGCGCGCGGGCACTGGATTTCGGGGCGGATCCATATGGCATCCCTGTCGGCGGTGGTGCGCGATATTTGTGCGAAGGCCGGTGTGCGGGATGTGGATGTCTCGGAGCTTTACGGGCTGGTGCAGGGGTTTCTGGTCGGCGATGTGGAGACGGCGCGGGCCAGTCTGCAACCGTTGATGCTGGCCTATGGTTTCGATGCGTTCGAGCGCGACGGCGGGCTGGTGTTCCGTTCGCGCGACGGGCGGGTCGATCTGGTGCTGGACAAGACGCGGTTTGTCGAGGCGAAGGGGGAGGCGCTGGCGCTGACCCGTGCGCCGGAGGCCGAGACGGCGGGGCGGGTCAGGATCGGCTTTGTCGATGCGGAAAACGATTACCAGAGCGGGGCGGTCGAGCATGTGTTTCCCGATGATTCCGCAGCGCATGTGGCGGTGTCGAACCTGCCGCTGGCCTTGCGCGAGGGCGAGGCGAAGGGGATTGCCGAGCGCTGGCTGGCGGAGTCGCGGATTGCGCGGGACGGGGTGGAATTCACCTTGCCGCCCTCGATGGACAACGTGCGGGCCGGTGATGTGGTGGAACTGGACGGGGCCGGTTACCGCATCGAACGGGTCGAGGAAGCCGGTGTGCGGCGGATGGCGGGTGTGCGGGTCGAGGCGGGGGTCTATGCGGCCCGCTATCGCGACGGGGCCGGTCGGGTGAAACCGCCTGCGGTGGAATTCGGGCCGGTCTATGCGGAGTTGCTGGACCTGCCGCTGTTCGAGGGGGCGGACGAGGTGGCGCCCTATGTGCTGGCCTCGGGGGAGCCGTGGCCGGGACGGGTGGCGGTGTATTCGGCGGCGGCGGATTACGGCTATGCGCTGAATACGGAACTGAATGCCAGTGCGGTGGTCGGGGCATTGAGCGAAGGGCTGGCGCGCGGGGCGCCGGATGTCTGGCAGCGGGCCGCGGTGTGGGTGAAGCTGGCCTCGGGCGTGTTGCAGAGTGCGGATGCGGCGGCGGTGCTGAACGGGGCGAACCGGGCGGCGTTGCGCAATGGTAGCGGCGACTGGGAGGTGTTCCAGTTCCGTGATGCGCTGCTGGTCGGGGACGGTGAGTATGTGCTGTCGAACCTGTTGCGCGGGCAGGCGGGGACGGAGTTCGCTATTCCCGATGTCTGGCCGGCGGGCACGGATTTTGTGTTGCTGGACCAGGCGGTGAAGCAGGTGGTGCTGGGGGCCTCGGAACGGGGGCTGGAGCGGCACTACCGGATCGGGGCGGGGCATTTGCCCTATGACGATGCGAGCTACAACCATCTGGTGTTTGCGGCCGGAGGGGTCGGGTTGCGGCCCTATGCGCCTGCGCATCTGAAACAGGTGGGCGGGGTGTTCCGCTGGGTGCGACGCACGCGGATCGAGGGCGATGTCTGGCAGGGCTACGAGGTGCCGCTGGGCGAGGTGCGCGAGGCCTATCTGGTGCGGGTGCGGATCGGCGGCTCGGTGGTGCGCGAGGCGGAGGTCAGCGTGCCGGAGTTCGACTATACGGCGGCGATGCGGGCGGCGGACGGGGTGTCCGGTCCGTTCGAATTTGAGGTGGCGCAGATCTCGGAACGGTTCGGGGCGGGCGCTTTTGTGAAAGGGATTTTCAATGGCTGAGACTAACCGGTTTGCCCTGCCGCTGCTGGCGGCGGCGCAGGCGCAGAAACATGTGACGGTGAACGAGGCGCTGGTGCGGCTGGACGCGGTGGCGCAGATGCAGGTGCGGGCCGACGACTGGGAGGTGCCCAACGCCGTGTCGAGCGAGGGCGAGGCGCATGTGGTCGGCCCGATTGCCAGCGGCGAATGGGCCGGACAGGCGGGCAAGGTGGCGGTGTTCGTCAACGGCGGCTGGGTTTTCCTGACGCCGCAGACCGGCTGGCGGGCGTGGAATTCCATTCTGGGGGCGGAGATCGTTTTCGACGGCACGCAGTGGGTGCGCTATGCCGCCGTGGTGTCGGGCGGCGGGGCCGCGACCTTGCAGCGGGTGGTGGAGATTGACCATGTGATCGGGGCGGAGGCGGTCTCGGTTACGTCGGCAGTGATACCGGCGAAGGCGCAGGTGACCGGGGTGACGGCGCGGGTGACATCGGCGCTGACCGGCACCGGTGTGTCGAGCTGGTCGCTGGGGGTGGCCGGAGCGGCGAACCGCTACGGGAGCGGTCTGGGGTTGGCGCTCAATTCCTATGCCAAAGGGTTGAGTGGCGCTCCGGTCACCTATTGGGCCGATACGGCGCTGGAAATCACGCCGGACGCGGGGAGTTTTTCCGGCGGAAGCCTGCGGCTGGCGGTGCATTTTACCGAGCTG
>CAZDLV010000138.1:0-6553 GCA_964506345.1 uncultured Rhodobacterales bacterium
ACGGACCGGGTCAACCTGACGCCGGTTGCTATCCGCGAGGGGATGGCCTTTGTCGAAACCGTGTTCAACGACAATCCGACGGCGATGGATCACGAGATGATTCCGACAGCGGTGTTTACCCAACCCGAAATCGGCACCATCGGCTATACCGAGGAGGACGCGCGCGAGGATTTCGATATCGAGGTGTACCGCGCCACCTTCCGCCCGATGGCCAACATTCTGGCGGGGCGCGATGAACGCACGTTGATGAAGCTGATCGTTGAAAAGGCTTCGCGCAAGGTCATTGGCTGCCATCTGGTCGGTCCGGCCTCGGGCGAGATGATCCAGCTGGCGGGGATTGCCATCAAGATGGGCGCAACCAAAGAGGATTTCGATCGCACCGTGGCGGTGCATCCGACAGCATCCGAAGAATTGGTAACGATGAAAGAACCGGTGCGATAACACTTGTAATTCCCGCAAAAATATACAGTTCTACGGGAAGATTGTGAATTTAGCGGAGGAACACGCGGTAGATGCCTTATTCCAACAATTCCGGCGGCCCATGGGGTGGCGGCGGTGGTAACAACGGCGGTGATGACAATGATGACCGTAACAAAGGTAACCGGCCGGGTGGACAACCGCCCCAGGTTCCCGATCTCGACGATCTGGTCCGAAAGGGACAGGAACACCTGAAAGTGTTGATGGGGGGCGGCAAAGGCGGCAACCGCAACGGCGGACAGGGTAGCGGCAACGGTCTGGGCAAAGGCACCTATGCGATTATCGCGCTGGGTATTGTCGGGCTGTGGCTTTATGCGTCGTTCTATGCCGTCAAACCCGAGCAACAATCTGTCGAGCTGATGTTCGGCAAATTCTATGCCACCGGCGAGCCGGGCCTGAACTTTGCCCCTTGGCCGGTTGTTACCAAGGAAATTGTCGAGGTCACACGCGAGAACACCGAGGATATCGGGGTTGGCGGCACCGGATCGAAATACGATCAGGGGCTGATGCTGACCGGCGACGAAAATATCGTCGATATCGATTTTCAGGTGGTGTGGAACATCACGGATCCGGCACAGTACCTGTTTAATCTGGCCAATCCGCGCGAAACCATTCGCGCCGTTTCGGAATCCGCCATGCGCGAGGTTATCGGGCGTTCGAACCTGTCGCCGATCCTGAACAAGGACCGCGCAGCCATCTCGCAAGAGGTGCGCGATCTTATCCAGGGCACGCTGGACAGCTATAATTCCGGTGTCAACATTGTGCGCCTGAACTTCGACAAGGCCGACCCGCCCGCACAGGTGATCGATGCCTTCCGCGATGTGCAGGCAGCCGAGCAGGAACGTGACACGCTGGAAAAACGTGCCGATGCCTATGCCAACCAGACCCTTGCGGGCGCGCGCGGCCAGGCAGCACAGTTGTTGCAGCAGGCCGAAGGCTATCGTGCCAAGGTTATCAACGAGGCAACCGGCGAGGCCAGCCGCTTTAGCGCGGTGTATACCGAATACGTCAAAGCCAAGGAAGTTACCCGCAAACGTCTGTATCTGGAAACCATGCAACGGGTGTTGGGTAACGTGAACAAGATCATCATTGATGACAATGCCGCAGGATCGCAAGGCGTCGTGCCTTATCTGCCGCTTAACCAGTTGACCAGCGGAGGGACCGGCAAATGAAAGCCCTGACAATTATTGGCGGTGCCGTCGTCGTTGCGCTGTTTGTCGGCACGTCCTCGGTTTACACTGTGGACGAACGCGAAAAAGCGTTGTTGTTGCAATTCGGTCAGGTCAAAGGGGTGAATGAAACCCCCGGACTGGCTTTCAAGGTGCCGTTTATCCAGAATGTCGTGAAATACGACAGCCGGATACTGTCGCTTGATACGCAGGCGCTGGAAGTGACACCGCTGGATGACCGCCGTTTGGTGGTCGATGCCTTCGCGCGGTATCGTATCGTCGATGTGGTGAAATTCCGCCGTGCTGTCGGTGCCGGGGGCGTTGCCTCTGCCGAGGTGCGCCTTACGCGCATTCTTAACGCCAGTCTGCGCGAGGTTCTGGGGGCGGTGAATTCCGGCCAGATACTGTCTTCGGAACGTGTGTCGTTGATGAACAAGATCCGCGATACCGCCATTCAGGAGGCAAAGAACCTCGGGATCGAAGTGGTGGATGTGCGCATCAAGCGGGCAGATTTGCCGCAGCAGAACCTTGCCGCGACGTTCTCGCGGATGCAGGCCGAGCGCGAGCGTGAAGCCGCCGACCAGCGGGCGCGAGGCAAGGAAGCGGCGCAGAAAGTGCGCGCACAGGCCGATCGCACCGCGGTGGAACTGGTTTCCGCCGCACAGCGTGACGCCGACATCGCCCGTGGTGAAGCCGACGCACAGCGCAACGCCATCTTTGCCGAGGCATTCGGGCAGGATCCGGACTTCTTCGCATTCTATCGTTCGCTTTCGGCGTACGAGGCGGCGTTCAAAAGTGACAACACCACGTTGGTATTGTCGCCCGACAGCGAGTTTTTCACCTATCTGAAGTCGGACGGGTTAAGCGGAAACTAGGCGCGATATATCGCAATACCATGACATCCAGAGGGCCGGCCATATACGCCGGCCCTTTGGCGTTTATCTGCCGGCAACAGTAACATTGCCGTGAATTTCCTGTGGCGGCTTGTCCGGTGGATATTGTAATAGGTTTCCAGACGACTAGGTATTTGGGGCCGCCCTTTGAACGACGGCAAATTTCTTGAGCAGGAGGATTAATTTTGTCGAAAGCAAGCGTTCTCGACCGTCCGGTGACGTACATGAAAATGTCCATCGTGACGGTTCTAACTGCCTTGTCGCTGGTGTTAGTAGTACCGGTGCCGGGGTATTCGCGCGCGGCAGGGGAAAGTTTCGCCGATCTGGTGGACCAGATCAGCCCCGCCGTGGTTAATATCGTTACCAGTGTGACCGTAGCCCAACCCATCCCGCAGCAAATGCCGGTTGTGCCCAAGGGGTCCCCGCTGGAAGACCTTTTCCGCAACTTGCTTAACAACGGGGGCAACGGAGGTGGCGGTAACGGTCAGCCGGAACCGCAGATGCGCGGTCAGGCGCTCGGGTCCGGGTTTATCGTTTCGCCCGACGGCTATATCGTCACGAACAACCATGTGATTGCCGATGCCGACCAGATCCAGGTGGAAACCTTTGCCGGTAAAACGCTGGTGGCAACCGTGGTCGGGCGTGATGTGCGCACCGATATCGCCGTGCTGAAGGTCAACGCCGACGCACCGCTGCCGTTTGTCAAATTCGGAAATTCCGATCTTGCCCGGGTAGGGGACTGGGTGATGGCGGTCGGTAACCCGCTGGGTCAGGGGTTTTCCGTTTCCGCCGGTATTATTTCGGCGCGCAACCGCACGCTGTCGGGGTCGTATGACGACTTTATCCAGACGGATGCGGCGATCAACCGGGGTAACTCCGGCGGGCCGCTGTTCAATATGGACGGTGACGTGATCGGGGTGAATACGGCCATTCTGTCGCCCAACGGCGGCTCCATCGGGATCGGTTTCTCGATGTCGTCGGCGGTGGTTTCGCAGGTGGTGGACCAGTTGATCAAATACGGTGAAACCCGCCGTGGCTGGCTGGGTGTGCGCATTCAGGACGTCAGCAAGGACATTGCTGCGGCGCTTAATCTGGATGGCACCAAAGGCGCGCTGGTTACCGACGTTCCGGCCGGTCCGGCGGCTGATGCCGGCATCCAGCCCGGGGATGTCATCGTGACATTCGACGGCAAGGATATCACCGACATTCGCGAACTGGTGCGTATTGTTGCCGACACCGAAGTGGGCAAAGCGGTGCGTGTCGTGGTGATCCGTGACGGCAAAAGCCAGACGGTTCTGGTGACGCTGGGGCGCCTTGAAAAGGCGATGGCGACCACCGACCAGACTGTTCCCGCGCCACAGGCTGTCGTGCCGGAAACCGCTGGCGAGGGGCTGACCCTTGGCGCGATGACTGCCGACAACCGCAGCACTTTCGGCTTGCCCGACGATGCCAAAGGCGTGGTGATCCTGAATGTCGATTCGGCGTCGCCGGCGGCTGACAAAGGGTTGGAGCCGGGGGATGTTATCCTCGAAGTCGGGCAGAAACCGGTCACTGCACCGGCGGATGTTCTGGCGGCTTTTGCTTCGGCACGTTCCGGCGGGCGGCAATCTGTTTTGCTGCTGGTCGAACGCGGCGGTGACAAACGGTTTGTCGCGATCCCGCTGGGATAAATCCGGCGCGGGTGGTGTGATGCCGCCCGCAGCTACAAAAACAGGAAATCGTCGGCCCCCAGGCTGGCGGTTTCCGTATTTTGCAGGGTGATATTTGCCCCGTCCACGCCCCAGTCGATGACTGTATCAACACCGGTCTGGACGATGGTCAGGGTGTCCGGGCCGGCAATACCGGAAAACACCAGAATATCCTCGGCGGGGGTGAAATCCGTGATCGTGTCGCGCCCGTTTTGCGTGGCATCGAACACAAACCGGTCGCCGCCTTCGCCGCCCGTCAACACATCGTTGCCTTTGCCGCCGTTCACGACGTCCGCACCCCGCCCGCCATCCAGCGTGTCACGCCCCAGCAAGCCGTCCAGCACGTCGTTCCCCGCGCCGCCTTGCAGCACGTCGCGCCCCGCGTTACCGATCAGCCGGTCGTTTCCCGCCCCCGAAACCAGCGTATCGTTACCGGTGCCGCCGCGAATAATCCCGCCGTCCGACCCGTCGCCCAACCGCGCGAAATCATCGCCCGAGCCGGCCAGTATCCGGTTCACCCCGTCGGGATCAAACAGGGTATCGTCGCCGCTGCCGCCCCAGATAACGTCATTGCCGAGCGATCCGGTCAGCTGGTCGTTGCCCTCGTATCCGTGCAGGACGCTGGTGCCGTAGGTTGGCAGAATGGTGGTGTGCGGCGCGAACACGTCGTCGCCGGTCCCGCCATTAAACAGAAAACCGTCCGCGCGCACCATGTTGGTGATCGGCGTGCCAAGGTCGGCGCGCCAGCCAAAACGGTCAACGCCAAGTTGGTCATAGGTGGCGGTGATTGTCACCGGCGCCGGAAAATGCAGGGTTCCGGTGACGGATTTCTGGTCGTTTTCGATGCGGAAAAATACCACATCCGTGACGTCGATCGGGCTTTGCAGGCCCAGTTTTGTATCAAGCGGAAGGTCGGTGGTCACGCGCACCTCGACCCCGAAACCGGCATACATCCCGCTTTCGCGGCTTTGCCAGCCCTGATCCGTGGACTCGATCAGCCCCGCGATGTTGACGGCGGTTTTCAGGAAAACATTCGGTGCCAGCGGATCGCCGAGCGGCGAAAGATTGAAAAAACCGGCATCGCTGGCCTGTATGACTATTCGCTGCATGGTTTCTTCCTTTTACCGCTCCGGTTCAGGCAAGAAATTCCATATATTTGTCTAAAATCCAATCAATCTGTTAACGTTTGGTTAACGTTTGCGCGAAACCGCCCGGAAATCCCTGCTTGGGGGTGGTCGTGCGCCGTGGTGCGTATTAGATAACGGGTTGAACTGGAATATCCGAGGGACCGAAGATGGCCAAAATTACCTATATCGAACATACCGGCACCGAACATGTGGTCGAAGTGCCCAACGGGCTGACCGTTATGGAAGGGGCGCGCGACAACAATATCCCCGGCATCGAGGCCGATTGCGGCGGCGCCTGTGCCTGTTCGACCTGTCACGCCTATATCGCGCCGGAGTGGGTTGAAAAGCTGCCAGCCAAGGACGAGATGGAGGCAGACATGCTCGATTTCGCCTGGGAGCCGGACAGCAGCCGTTCGCGCCTGACCTGCCAGATAAAGGTGACGGATGCGCTGGACGGGCTGGTGGTGCATTTACCCGAGAAACAGATCTGATGCGGGCCTTCGTTGTTGCCGCGTTGTTGTTCTTGCCGTCAATTGCGACGGCGGATATTGTGACAGCGCGGTATAGCGGCGAGACAACGCGGTATATCCACGGGGTGTTCGGCAACGATTCCGAATACGGTGTGCTGGAACTGGACATGGCCGACGGCACGACGCGCCGTATCGTGTTGCCGCAAAACCGTGTGTTCGAGGATCGCGCCCCGCGTCTGGCCGATGTGGACGGCGACGGCAACCCCGAGGTGGTCGTGGTGGAAACCGACGTCGAGCGTGGCGCGCAACTGGCGATTTACGATGAAAACGGCAAGGTGGCGGGGACGCCGTTTATCGGCCGGACGAACCGCTGGCTGGCCCCGGCGGGGATTGCGGATTTCGATGGCGACGGGCAAAACGATATCGCCTATGTCGAGACCCCGCACCTGGGCAAGGTGTTGATGTTCTGGACCCTGCGTGACGGTGCGCTTGTGAAAATCGCCGGGGTTTCGGGTGTAACCAACCACCGGTTTGGCGAGCCGGAAATTTCCGGCGGCGTGCGCACCTGTGCGGGTGCTGTCGAACTGGTGCTGGCCGATGCTGCGTGGCGCAACGTGGTGGCGGTGCGGCTGGAAAATGGCGAGCCGGCACTTGCCACGCTCGGACCGTTTGCCGGCCCCCGCTCGATCACCGATGCACTGGCCTGCCGCTAGGGCGGTGACCCGTAAA
>CAZDLV010000139.1:0-6482 GCA_964506345.1 uncultured Rhodobacterales bacterium
TTTTTGTCCGCGTATTGTTTCATAGTTCCCTCGTTGTCGGTTTTTCTTTCACTAGAGGGCGTGGGGGGGGTATTGGCAAGAAAAAATTTGTGAACATTCGGATAACCTCGCTATTCCTGCGGGATTGTGCCTTGCCAGAACAAAAATCCGGCCAACTGGCGGTGCGGGGTTTATGGGTCACCGCCCTAGGTAAGGAAAAGTTTACTCCGCCAGGTCACGAGGATAGCCGGAGAGCGGGCCACGCTGGCCAACGAAAACCGGCCGGTCCACGCCGCAGACAAAACCGCGCGCCAGCGTATCGGCCGCCTGACGCGCCAGAAGGTTGGCATCGGTATTGGCCAGCGGATCCACATAGGCGACCGGACAAGACACCCGTTTGCCCGCCGGCGCATCGGGACCGGCAACCGTGGACACCACCAGAACCTGTCCTTCGGCAGAGCCACCGTTGGCATCGGTCCCCTCGATAAACCAGCGCTGGATCGCGGCGAAGGGTTTGCCGGCGTCCAGCCGCCACTCGATCGTGTGGTTGACGTAGTTGAAATCCCCGAACCCGCCGGACAGGGCCATGGGGTCATCCACCGGACCGTAGGCCATATACTGGCGCAGGTCGAGCTCGGCAAAATAGACGGGGTAGCCGTCCAGCCCTGTGCAGACAGCATCGCCGCCAATGGTCGATTCCGCATCGGCGTATTCGGTCCAGACGCAATCCTTGTCGAAGTCGAAGGTGGAATAGATGCTCGACACTTCGCCCGCCAGCAGCGGGGTCGTCGCCAGAACCAGAAAGCCCGTCAATATCCGCATGGCCTGTCCTTTCACGGTTTTCCCCATGATAGCAAAACCCCGCACTCTGGACAGCCCCTGGTGTAATATGCTTCACAAGGGCATGGAAAACCCGTGGAAAACCGTTGACGAGGGGCTGTTGCTTACCGTCCGTCTGACCCCGAAAGGCGGGCGCGACCGGATTGACGGGATCGTGTGCGATGCCGACGGGCGGCCCGCGATCAAGGTGCGGGTTTCTGCGCCGCCGGTGGACGGGGCCGCCAATGTGGCGCTGGTCAAATTGCTGGCCAAGTCGCTGGGGGTTGCGAAATCGCGGGTGGAATTTGTCAGCGGCGAGACCGCGCGCCTGAAACGCCTGGCGGTAACCGGCGACCCCGAGACGCTAAGCCGCAAGCTGGGCAGGCTGTTATCCTGACTATTCGCGGGGCTGTCCCTTGCTTTCGGGGGGTGGTTGCGGGCACATTGGGCGCAAATGTTTTTACAGGAGGTTCCCCCATGCCCGGTTTGTTGCCAGATGTCGACCCTGACGGTTTGCTTGAATTTTCGGTGGTGTTTACCGACCGGTCGCTGAACCATATGTCCAGCGCGTTCCAGCAGGTGATGCGCGATATTTCCGGCACGTTGAAGGGGGTGTATAACGCGCATTCGGTGGTGGTTGTTCCGGGCGGCGGCACCTATGGCATGGAGGCGGTGGCGCGCCAGTTCACCACGGATAAACGGGCGCTGGTTATTCGCAACGGCTGGTTTTCCTATCGCTGGACACAGATTTTCGAGGCGGGGAACATTCCGTCGGATCACACGGTGCTGAAGGCGCGCCAGACCGGCAATGATGCGACCGCGCCGTTTGCGCCGGTGCCGGTGGACGAGGCCGTGGCGCGGATCCGCGAGGAACGCCCTGCGATGGTGTTCGCGCCGCATGTGGAGACTTCGAGCGGGATGATCCTGCCCGACAGGTATATCAAGGCGCTGGCCGATGCGGCGCACGAGGTTGGCGGGTTGATGGTGCTGGACTGTATTGCGTCGGGCACGATCTGGGTCGATATGCAGGCGACGGGGGTGGATGTTCTGATTTCCGCGCCGCAGAAGGGCTGGAGTGCCTCGCCCGCTGCTGCGCTGGTGATGTTGAGCGACGAGGCCCGCAAGCGGATCGAGGATACGGAGTCGTCCAGTTTTGCCCTCGATCTGAAAAAGTGGTTGCAGATCATGGAAGCCTATGAAAACGGCGGCCATGCCTATCACGCGACCATGCCGACCGATGCGTTGAAAGTGTTTCGCGATACCATGCTGGAAACCCGCGATTACGGATTCGACAAGGTGCGGGCCGAGCAGCAGGAACTGGGTGACAGCGTGCGGGCCATGCTGAAGGCGAACGGTGTCCGGTCTGTTGCTGCCGAAGGGTTCGAGGCGCCGGGGGTTGTGGTGAGCTATACCGATGATCCCGACATTAAAACCGGCGCGAAATTTGCCGCGCTGGGAATGCAGATTGCCGCCGGTGTGCCGTTGCAGTGTGACGAGCCGGAAGGGTTCAGCACCTTTCGTCTGGGTCTGTTCGGGCTGGACAAGCTGCATGATGTTCCCGGGACCGTGGCCAAACTGGAACGGGCGCTGGGCGAGGTTCTGGGGGGTTAGCGGCGGCGGCGCACTGTCGGGTTGGTGTTGCGGCGCACAGACGGGGGTGTCCGGTCGTGTTGCGTGACGTGGGCATATTTGCGGGATTTTTCCGGTGCGGTGCGCGGTTGGGCGGGCCTGCCGGTTGCCGTGGCCAGCAGTTTGCGCCCCAGTGCGCTGGCGATGATCTGGCCGGTGATGATGGTGATCAGGCCGGTGGCGGCAAAAATGATGCCCATGCCCCACAGGGAAAACCATGAATTCAGCCGGATGGAAGACGGGTCGCGGGTGTCGTAGAAGATGTCCAGTTTCTCGCCGGTGTCGAAGTTGTAGGACGTCGAGGCGAGGAATGTTTGTGCGCGGCGTTTCTGGCCGGTGTTGTCAAGGAAACGGATGGTCGGGCGGTAGGTGCGCGACTGGTTGTTGGTGACGATATCAATGGAAACAACAGTGCCGATGACCGGTTCGGCGTTGCTCATGAAATCCGCGGTTACGAACAGCAGCACCGCGCCGACAGCCATGATGACCGCGCCGACGCCGGAAAACACCCATTTGATTACCTTTGCCGGGTTTCCCGATATTACGCGCGCCATGTCCGGTCCTGTTCTACAAATAAAGGGGCCACAACCGCTGTCGGAGTGATCCGTGGATTGTGGCCCATTGTAGAGGTCGGCGGGTTTGGCGCAAGTCCGCTATTTTGTCCGGCGATCCCGTGCCGCGAGCAGCTTCAGCCGCAGCGCGTTGATCTGGATGAAACCGGCGGCGTCCTTCTGGTCGTAGGCGCCGGCGTCGTCCTCGAATGTGACGTGTTCTTCGGAATAAAGGGTGTGGTCCGACCAGCGGCCAACGGTTTGCACCAGACCCTTGTAGAGTTTCAGGCGCACGGTGCCGGTGACGTGTTCCTGCGACTGGTCGATCAGGGCCTGCAACATCTCGCGTTCGGGGGAATACCAGAAGCCGTTGTAGATCAGCTCGGCGTATTTCGGCATCAGCTCGTCTTTCAGATGCGCCGCGCCGCGGTCCAGCGTGATGCTTTCGATACCGCGGTGTGCTTCGAGCATGATGGTGCCGCCGGGGGTTTCGTAGATGCCGCGCGACTTCATGCCGACAAAACGTCCCTCGACCAGATCGAGACGGCCGATGCCGTGTTTGCCGCCCAGTTCGTTGAGCGCAGTCAGCATTTCGGCGGGCGACAGGGGCTTGCCGTCCAGCGCCACCGGATCGCCGCGTTCATAGGTGATTTCGATGAATTCCGGCGTGTCGGGGGCCTTTTCCGGATCAACCGTGCGCTGGTAGACGTAGTCGGGGGCTGCCTCGGCCGGGTTTTCCAGCACTTTGCCCTCGCTCGATGTGTGCAGCAGGTTGGCATCGACGCTGAAGGGGGCCTCGCCGCGCTTGTCCTTGGCGATCGGGATCTGGTGTGCCTCGGCGAATTCCAGCAGGCGGGTGCGGCTGCTCAGATCCCATTCGCGCCACGGTGCGATCACCTTGATGTCGGGGTTGAGCGCATAGGCCGCCAGTTCGAAGCGCACCTGGTCGTTGCCCTTGCCGGTCGCCCCGTGCGCCACCGCATCGGCACCGCATTCGGCGGCGATTTCCACCAGACGTTTTGAAATCAGTGGCCGCGCGATGGAGGTGCCGAGCAGATACAGCCCCTCGTATTGGGCATTGGCGCGGAACATCGGAAAGACGAAATCGCGGACGAATTCCTCGCGCACATCCTCGATATGGATGTTTTCCGGTTTGATCCCCAGCAGTTCCGCTTTTTTGCGCGCAGGGTCGAGTTCCTCGCCCTGTCCCAGATCGGCGGTGAAGGTCACGACCTCGCAGCCGTATTCGGTTTGCAGCCATTTCAGGATGATCGAGGTGTCGAGACCGCCGGAATAGGCGAGGACGACTTTTTTCGGGGCGGATTTCGATGCAGACATTGGGGGGATTCTCCCGCGTTGTAAGTAGGTTCGGCACGTCTTTAGGCCAGATTGGCAGTGCCAGCAAGGGGGCGGGTCGGGGCAAAATCCGCTTTGGCCCGCGCGCGCGCTGTGTTAGCACGCGAGAGAACAGGTGTTGCGGAGGATATCGCACAGTGCAGAATGAATTCCACGAACAGGTCGCGCGGGCGGAAAAACGGCTGCGCTCGTTGTTTGCGCCTACGCCGCTGCAACGCAACGATTTTCTGAGCGCGCGCTATGGTGCCGATATTTACCTGAAGCGCGAGGACCTCTCGCCGGTGCGGTCCTATAAAATCCGCGGGGCGTTCAATGCCATCGTCAAGGCGCTGGATGCGGGGAACAGGGGGCCGTTTGTCTGCGCCTCGGCCGGAAACCACGCGCAGGGGGTGGCCTATGCCTGTGCGCATTTCGGGGTGCAGGCGGTGATCTATATGCCTGTCACCACGCCGCGCCAGAAGGTGCATAAAACCGGAAGCTTCGGCGGCGAGAATGCGGAAATCCGGCTGGAGGGGGACTATTTCGACGAAACCCTGCGTGCCGCGCAAATCTATTGTGCCGAGGCGGGGGCGGTGTTCGTGCCGCCCTTCGATTCCGCCGATGTGATCGAGGGGCAGGCCACGGTTGGTGCCGAGATCATGGCGCAGATGCCCGAGGACGAGCGGATAGATTTGATGGTGTTGCCTGTGGGCGGTGGCGGGCTGGCGGCGGGGATTACCGGATTTCTTGCCGGCAGCGGTATCGGGTTCCGGTTTGTGGAGCCGATGGGCGGGCCGAGTTTGCGCACATCGCTGGAGACCGGGGGGCTGGTGACCCTGCCCAAGGTGGATAATTTCGTGGACGGGGCCGCAGTGGCGCGCATTGGCGAGCGGAATTTTGCAGCGCTGCGCGATGTGCCGCCGGAACATGTTTTTATTGCCCCCGAAGACCGGATTTGCGCGACGATGATCGAGATGCTGAATATCGAGGGCGTGGTGCTGGAACCCGCCGGTGCGCTGGCCATCGACGGGCTGCGCGATGTTGACGGCATCGCGGGGAAAACCGTGGTGGCGGTGGTGTCGGGCGGCAATTTCGATTTCGAACGCTTGCCGGCGGTAAAGGAACGGGCGTTGCGCTGGGCGGGGCTGAAGAAGTATTTCATCCTGAAAATGCCGCAGCGTCCGGGGGCGTTGAAGGATTTCCTGAATATCCTTGGCCCGAAAGACGATATTACCCGGTTCGAGTATCTGAAAAAATCGGCGCGCAATTTCGGTTCCGTGCTGATCGGGATTGAAACGCGCGAGCCGGACGGGTTCGAGCGGATCGAGGCGGAGATGACGGCGCACGGGTTTTCGTTCGAGGATATTACCGATAACGCCACCTTGGCGGATTTCATTATTTGACGGAGGACCGCGTGTTACACACTGTTCATCATGGCGAGGCCGGTGGCACGCCGCTGTTGATTGTGCCGGGATTGTTTGGCAGCGCGCGCAACTGGAATGTGGTTGCAAAACGGTTGTCGGCGCGTCGGCCGGTGATCGCGGTGGATATGCGTAATCACGGCGATTCCTTTCATCGCGACACCAACAGTTACGAGGACATGGCCGGCGATCTGGCCGATGTCATCGCGGCACACGGTGGGCGGGCCGATGTGTTGGGGCATTCGATGGGCGGCAAGGCCGCGATGGTGCTGGCGCTGCGCCGGCCCGCGTTGTTGCGCAAGCTGGTGGTCGCGGATATTGCACCGGTGGCCTATGGCCACGACCAGGGCGACAAGATTGCGGCGTTGAAGGCCGTGGACCTGTCGCGTGTTGAACGTCGCCGTGATGCCGAGGCGCAGTTGGTCGCGGCGATACCCGATGCGTCGTTGCGGGCGTTTCTGTTGCAGAGTCTGGCGCTGGGCGGGGAGGGGCCACGCTGGAAGCTGAACCTTGATGTGCTGGCGGCGGAAATGCCGAAGATCCTGTCGTTTCCGGATATTGACGGACAGTTTTCCGGCGCGACCCTGTTTTTGCGCGGGGCGAATTCGTCCTATGTTCAACCGGGATACGAGGGGGAAATCCGTGCGCTGTTTCCCGACGCGCGGATCGAAACCCTGGCCGGTGCCGGTCACTGGTTGCACGCCGAACAGCCGCGCGCCTTCGAGGCGGCGGTGAACGGGTTTCTGGG
>CAZDLV010000140.1:0-6462 GCA_964506345.1 uncultured Rhodobacterales bacterium
CGGCGCGCCGGAAACCGTTCCTGCGGGCAGGCCGGCCAACAGGGCCGACAGTGCGTCAAAATCGTCGCGCAGTTCGCCGCGAACGTTGCTGACGATGTGCATCACATGGCTGTAACGCTCGATTGTGAACTGTTCGTTCGGGTCAACTGTGCCGATTTTGGCAACGCGCCCGACATCGTTTCGCCCCAGATCAAGCAACATAAGATGTTCGGACAGTTCCTTCGGGTCGGACAGCAATTCCTGTTCCAGCGCCTTGTCGGCAGCCTCTGTCGCGCCACGCGCGCGTGTGCCGGCAATCGGGCGAATGGTGACGGTGCGCCCCTGAACCTGCACAAGGATTTCCGGGCTGGCACCGACCACCTGAAAATCGCCGAAGTTGAAATAGAACATATAGGGCGACGGATTGGTTCGCCGCAATGCCCGATACAACGTAAAAGGCGGCAGGGTGAACGGCTGCGCCCACCGTTGGCTGGGGACTACCTGAAAAATATCTCCCTTGCGGATGTAATCCTTGGCTTTTTCCACCGTGTCCAGATAGGCCTGTCGCGAGGTGTTCGACACCGGTTCCAGATTCAGCGGAGTGGTGCCGAGGTCGCGCGATGGAACGGCAATATCGCGGTCCAGATCACGCACGGCCTCCATCACCCGCTCGGCCGACTGGGCATAGGCGGCACGGGCGCTTTGATCCGAACCGGCCCAGACTGGCGACACAACCGTTACCTCGCCCTTGACGCCGTCCAGCACCACAATGATGGTCGGACGCAACATCAGAACATCGGGAACGCCGATCGGGTCGGGATTCTGGTCCGGAAGGTTTTCCACCAGCCGTACCGTGTCATAACCAAGATAGCCAAACAGTCCGGCCGACATTGGCGGCAAACCTTCGGGCAGGGAAATGCGGCTTTCGTCGAGTATCGTGCGCAGCGCGGCCAGCGTGCCGCCGGTCATAGGCGCGAATGCGTCCGCGTCATACCGTGCTGCGCGATTCACCTCGGGGTTGTCGCCACGGGCACGAAAGATCAAATCGGGTTTCATACCGATAATCGAGTAGCGACCGCGTGTCTCGCCGCCGGTCACGGATTCCAGGATAAAACTGTCTTTGCGCGCCTGCGCCAGTTTCAGCATCAACGAAACCGGCGTATCCAGATCGGCGACCAGACGCGCCCAGACAATCTGGTTTTCGCCGGCGGCGTAGCCTTTCGAAAACGCATCGAACGAAGGGGAAATCCGCATCAGTTCATCTGCGTGTGCAGCGCGTCGATCCGCGCCTGGTTTACCGTCGGTTTGTCCGCAGCAACCAACGCTGCACCAAAGTAGGTCACGATGTCCTGAGCCAGCAAATCGTTTGCCTGTTTGGTAACCTGGTCTATGACGCCTTTGGCGTTGGGATCGGTCGGGTCGAACGGCGAAACTGAATCGAGTTGCACAACCACCGCGCCGTCATAATTTTCCAGAATGCTGACATCGCCGGGTTTCAGGCCAAAGACATTGGCAATAATTGCCGGCGGCAAATCCGCCAGACTGGAGGTGCGCGTGACCGCGGTCACGTCGCCAACCTGCAAGCTGTCGGCAAAGTCCTTGATCGACCCGCCGTCGGTGGCAAGGACCGCGGTTTTTATCTGCTCGGCACGGCGCATGATCAACTCTTTGGTTTTGGCGTCGGTCCATTTGGCCAGCACCTCGTTGCGTACCTCGTCAAAGGGTTTGACAAAAGGTTCGATGATTTTATCGACACGAAGGGCGAATATGCCGCCATCGCTAAGTTGGACAATATCGCGCTCCTCGCCAACCGCTGCCGCGCTGGCCTCGTCGCGGAATTCGGCATAGGCCGCGATACCGTCGGTGTTCCCCTCGGCCAGATCAATCGTTGCCAATTGCATATCGGATTCGTTGGCCACGTCTTCCAGTGTTGCGCCACCGGCGATCAGATCGATTACCTTGTCGCCAACGTCGGCGATGATGCCGCTTGCGTCTTTCAGCGCGATTTCGTTTTTCAACGTGTCGGATACTTCGGAAAGCGGGATAACAGTGGCATCTATGGCAGCATCGATCCGGAACAGTGCCGGACCGATATCGCTTTCGATCGGACCATAGACACCCGGCTGCGAGGTGGCAAACAGCGCCGTCGCCGCGGCATCGCCCAGATCGCCGGCAAGCACCTCGCCCAGATCCACGTCTTTGCGGGTCAACCCGCGTTCCTGCATCAGCGTGTCAAAAGTCGCCTCGCCGGAATCGATCCGTGCCTTGGCTGTGGTTGCCTCCTCGGGGGTGTCGAAAACGATCCGTTCAAGGAAGCGTTTGGCCGGCTTGTCATACTGGTCTGACCGGCTGTCATAGAGCGCCTTGATTTCCGCATCGCTTACGGTGGCGTTTGCCGCAACCATATCGGGGGTCAGGCTGACGTAGGTGATTTTGCGGGTCAGCGGCTGGGTGAACATATCCGGGTTTGCCGTGTAAAACGCATTCAGTTCGGCATCATCGGGCGTCGGCACGGCCCGGGGCAGCGCATCGGCGGTTATCCGGGCATATGTAAAGGCACGTTTCTCGCCCATAAAGTCGAACACCGTTCGCAACGCAACGTCCGGAAGTTTTGCACCGGAACCGACGCCGGCACGCAGAATTTTCAGCGACGCATCCTCGCGCAGAAGTTTTTCGTATTCGGCTTCGGTCAGGCCGGACCGTTTTATAATGTCTTTGTAGTTGGTCCGGTCGAATTTTCCGTCCGCACCCTGAAATGCCGGATTGTCCAGCACCGCCTGTTGCACGGTTTTATCGCCAACCGAAATTCCCAACCGCTCGGTTTCACCGATAAAGGCTGCTTGTGTGATCAGGCGTTGCAGCACCCGACGGTCCATACCGAATTGTATGGCTTGCTGGATGGTGATCTGTTGTCCGACCTGCTGCGAGGCGGTTTGCAATTCGCGCTGCAACGTCTGGAAATATTCCTGCGCCGTCACCTCTTGTGTGCCGACAGTTGCAACCGTCGCCGAGGTGGATTTGGAAAATATACCGGTAATGCCGAAGCCGATCATGGCCAGAACGGACAGACCCAGAACAATATAGAAGAAAAACTTGGAGATTTTTTTGCGCACCGGCTGTGTCATTACATATCGTCCTTGCAAGACCTGTTAAGTTCAGTCGCAAGTTTTTAGGCCGGGAACGGAACGGATACAAGGGCTATGGCCGAAATGCCGCCAGTCTGGCGAACATTTCCGCCAACCCGTCGCGATCGGCATTGGCAAAGGCGATGCGCATCTGTTTTTCGGCGCTGCCGTCACCGCCCTGATCGCGCGTCGGCGCAAACATCGTGCCAGGCAGCAACAGCAGCGATTGTTCCCTTACCAGCCGTTGCGCCAGCACGCCGGAGTCCATATCGAACGGATGTTCCACATAGGCAAAATAGGCGCCGCAGCCGAGAAGTTTCCAGCCGTCGAGCCGCTCGAACCCCTCTGCCGCCGCCGCGCGCCGGTCCAGAATTTCATCCCGCTCGCCGGCCACCCATTGCGACAGGTTTTGCAAGCCGTAAAGCGCCGCCTTCTGCCCGATCTGGTTGGGGCAGATGGCAACGGTATCAAGGAACTTTTCCACCTGTTCCAGCCGCTCGGTCGCGGCAACCATCGCCCCGACCCGATGTCCGGTCAGCCGGAACACCTTGGAAAAGGAATACAGGTGGATGATCTCGTCGGGCCAGTCGGCATCGGTAAACAGGGTGTGCGGTGCGCCGGTGCCGCTGTGGAAATTGCGGTAGGTCTCGTCAATAATCAGCGCCAGACCGTGTTCGCGCGCCAACCGGCCGAAGGCGTGCAGCAGGCTGTCGGGATACTCCGCCCCCGTCGGATTGTTGGGCGTGACCAGCACGATGGCCTTCACTTTGTCGTCAATCAGCGCCCGCGCCGCTTCGGGGTCCGGCAGCATACCTTCCCCGCAGGGAAGGGTTCGCGCCTCCACCCCCGCCATGTCCAGCCACATTTTGTGGTTGAAATACCACGGTGTCGGCAGGATCACCGCATCCCCCGCCGCGGCCACGGTGGCAATCGCGGCGCTGAAGCCCTGATTGCAGCCCGAGGTGACCGCCACCTGTTCCGGTGCAATATTTCCGCCGTAAACCCGCGACCACTGCGCCGCGATTTCCGCGCGCAGGGCCGGCATCCCCAGCACGGGGCCATAGATGTGACTGTCATCCTCGGCAATCGCCTCGACCATGGCCTGGCGCAACGGGGCAGGGGGCGGATCGACCGGTGCGGCCTGCGACAGGTTCAGCAACGGGCGCTCCGGCGGGAATGTTACCCCGTCCAGCCAGCGGCGGGCCTCCATCACGGGGGGCGAAAACGTGGCGGCGATGGTCGGGCTGACGGGGCGTGCGGTCATGCGATTCTCCTTTGAAACGGAGCCTAACGCCTTGACCTGCGGCGGCGCAACGGCGATAGAACGCGCATGGCACAACCACCGATACTGACCCTCTCCGAAATCATGCTCACCTTTGGCGGCAATCCGCTGCTCAACGGGCTGAACCTGTCGATTCACGCCAACGAGAGGATCTGCCTTGTGGGGCGCAACGGCTCGGGCAAATCGACTCTGCTGAAAATCATGGCAGGGCTGGTGGAGCCGGACGCGGGCGAGGTATTCCGCCGCCCCGGCACGGCGATTGCCTATATGGAACAGGACCCCGATCTGGGCGGCTATGCCACGCTTGGCGATTATGCCGCCTCGGGGCTGGACCCGGCGGAGTTCTACAAGATCGAGATCGCGATGGAGGGGATCAAGCTCAACCCCGACCAATCGCCCGAACAGGCCTCCGGCGGGGAACGGCGGCGCGCGGCGCTGGCGAAACTGCTGGCGGCGGATGCGGAGCTGCTGTTGCTGGACGAGCCGACCAACCATCTGGATATCGAGGCGATTGCATGGCTGGAGGACCACCTGAAAAACACGCGGCAATCCTATGTCATCATCAGCCACGACCGCGCCTTCCTGCGCAACCTGACACGCACGACGCTCTGGGTCGATCGCGGGCAGGTGCGCCGGCTGGACAAGGGATTCGAGCATTTCGAGGCATGGCGCGACAAAACCTTCGAAGAAGAAGACATGCAGCGCCACAAGCTCGACCGTCTGATCAAGGCCGAGGCCCGCTGGGCTGTCGAGGGCATCTCGGCGCGGCGCAAACGCAACATGGGCCGTGTGAACCGGTTGCAGGATATGCGACAGGGCAGGGCCGAACAGGTGATGCGGCAGGGCACGGCGAAAATGGCCTTCGAGTCCGGCCCCAAATCCGGACGTTTGGTGGTCGAGGTGCGCGGAATTTCCAAGGCTTTCGGCGACAAGGTGATTGTGCGTGATTTCGATTTGCGTGTACAGCGCGGCGAGCGGATTGCCTTTGTCGGTCCGAACGGCGTCGGCAAAACCACCCTGTTGAATATCCTGATCGGCAAGGAACAACCGGACAGCGGCACGATCAAGCTCGGCACCAACCTCGTTCCGGCGGTGTTCGACCAGAACCGCGCGGCGCTTGACCCGAAGGCGACGCTCTGGGAAAGCCTGACCAATGACAGGGAACTGGGTGTTTCCGGCAAGAACGACCAGATTCTGGTGCGCGGCAAGCCCAAGCACGTTGTCGGCTATCTCAAGGAATTCCTGTTTACCGACAAACAGGCCCGCAGCCCGATTTCCGCCCTTTCGGGCGGCGAAAAGGCGCGGCTGTTGCTGGCGAAGCTGATGGCGCAGGAAAACAACCTGCTGATCCTCGACGAGCCGACCAACGATCTGGACGTGGAAACGCTGGATTTGTTGCAGGAGCTGATCGACGACTACGACGGCACCGTGCTGCTGGTCAGCCACGACCGCGACTTTCTGGACCGCGTCGCCACCACCACCATCGCGATGGAGGGGGACGGCAAGGCGACAGTCTATGCCGGCGGCTGGTCCGACTATCAGGCGCAGCGCCAAACTATGGCGGACGCGCCGAAGGGGTCCACCAAGGCGAAACCCAAAGCCGACGCGCCCAAAACGGCGGAAAAACCGGATGGCCTGACCTTCAAACAAACGCACCGGCTTAAGGCGCTCCCCGCCGTGATCGAGCGGCTGGAGGGAGAGATCGCCAAGCTGGAGGGCCTGCTGGCCGACCCCGAGCTGTTTACCAAATCACCGGCGAAATTCGAAAAGGCCAGCGCCGCCCTGACCGAGCGTCAGGAAGCACTGGCCGCCGCCGAAGAGGAATGGCTGGAACTGGAGGAGTTGCGGTAGACCGTTACCGCTTGCGCCTGTCCAAAGACCGGTAACACCCATAGGGTGCGTGCAAACCACGGTTATTTCATCCGGCCCGCTTTCGGGGAATGTTCCAATGGTGCGTGGAGACCACGCACCCTACACATCCAGCTCCTCTACAAACCGCGCATTTTCCTGAATATACTGGAAGCGCAGTTCCGGTTTCTTGCCCATCAGCCGCTCGACCAGGTCGCCGGTTTCGCC
>CAZDLV010000141.1:0-6454 GCA_964506345.1 uncultured Rhodobacterales bacterium
GGACAATGACGAATTCCCGATCCACGCGCTGACGCAACGCCCGATGGCGATGTATCACAGCTGGGGCACGCAAAACGCATGGCTGCGCCAGATCCACGGGCATAACCCGCTGTATGTTCCGACCGAGGTCTGGGAAAAACACGGGTTCAAGGATGGCGACTGGGCCAGGGTCACGTCGCACCACGGCGAGATCACGGTGCCGGTGGCGCTGATGGAGGCGCTGAATTCCAAGACCATCTGGACGTGGAACGCGATCGGGAAACGCAAGGGAGCCTGGGCGTTGCAGAACAACGCGCCCGAGACCACCAAGGGGTTCCTGCTTAACCATCTGATCCATGAATTGCTGCCCTCCAAGGGCGACGGGCTGCGGTGGAACAACTCCGATCCGGTAACGGGTCAGGCGGCGTGGTTCGACCTGCGCGTCAAAATGGAGCGTGTGGACCCGCCACCCGATGTGCAATCCGAACCCACCTTCGCGCCGCAGGAATCCCCTGTCGGCCAAGGCCCTGCAAATGTTGAATACGGGAAGGAATGGACATGACAACACTCCCCCAAAGCACCGACAAGAAGCTCGGCCTTGTTATCGATCTCGATACTTGCGTCGGCTGCCATGCCTGCGTGATTTCGTGCAAGGAATGGAACACCTCGAACTACGGCGCGCCGCTGTCGGATGTTGACGCCTACGGCGGCAATCCGGTCGGCACGTTCCTGAACCGTGTGCATTCCTTCGAGGTGAAACAGGAAAACAAACCGGCGCAGGTCACGCATTTTCCGAAATCCTGCCTGCATTGCGAGGACGCGCCCTGCGTCACCGTTTGCCCGACGGGTGCCAGCTACAAGCGCACCGAGGACGGCATCGTTCTGGTGAACGAGAGCGATTGCATCGGCTGCGGCCTGTGTGCGTGGTCCTGCCCTTATGGCGCGCGTGAAATGGATGCGCTGGAAGGGGTGATGAAAAAATGCACCCTGTGTGTGGATCGTATCTATAACGAAAACATCCCCGAGCGGGATCGCGTGCCGTCCTGCGTGCGCACCTGCCCGGCGGGCGCGCGGCACTTCGGTGACCTTGGCGATCCGGACAGCGATGTTTCGCGCCTTGTTGCGGAACGCGGCGGTATGGACCTGATGCCCGAGCAGGGCACCAAGCCGGTCAACAAATACCTGCCGCCCCGCCCGAAAGCGGATGTCGAGGAAATCGACGTTCTCGCCCCCTTCCTGCAACGTCAGGACGAAGAAGCCGGCGGCTTCCTCGGCTGGCTTGACCGTACTCTGGAGAAACTCTGATGCATCCAGCGCCTTCTGTAATCATCTTCACCACAATGTCCGGCCTAGGCTTCGGGTTGATGGTGTTTCTCGGCCTCGGCTTTACCGACATATCCGGTTGGGTTGCCTTTGTCTTTGTCGCCATCGCCTATGCGCTGGCGGGCGGTGGCCTGTTGTCGTCGCTGTTCCACCTTGGCCATCCCGAACGTTTCATGAAAGCCCTGCGCCAATGGCGGTCCAGCTGGCTGTCGCGCGAGGGGGTCCTGTCCTTTGTCACCATGGGGCTGTTCGGCATTTACGCCTTGTTGTGGATTTTCGCCGACACCCGCATCGGCTGGCTGGGCGATCTGGCGGCGCTGTCCTCGATTTTGACAGTGTTTGCGACATCCATGATCTATGCCCAGATGAAATCCATCCCGCGGTGGAACAGTTTTCTGACGCCGGTGATGTTTTTGATGTATGCGCTGGCGGGCGGGGCGCTTTTGGCGGCGCAATCCTATGTTGCCGGCCTGCTGTTCCTGCTGCTGGTGCCGGTGCAGGTGATAATCTGGGTTGTCGGCGACCGCGCATTTTCCGCAACCGGTTCCGACATGGGTACGGCAACCGGCCTTGGCAATCTGGGTCAGGTGCGCTTGCTGGAAAAACCGCATTCCGGCAACAACTACCTGCTGAAGGAAATGGTCTATGTGGTTGGCCGCAAACACGCCGCCAAGCTGCGGCTGTTCGCACTGGTTCTGGGGTCGCTTCTGCCCGCTGCGCTGCTGGTGGTTTTTCCACACAGCATGAGCATCGCTTTTGGCGTGATCCTGATCCATCTGGTCGGACTGGTCGTGCAACGCTGGCTGTTCTTTGCACAGGCGGAACACGTCGTCGGCCTGTATTACGGCCAACGTTAAAGCAAAAGCCCCGCTGCGTGCGGGGCTTTTTCATGGTCTACAGGCTCTTGGCCCTGGCCCGTAACGGCACTTTCTGAATCTTGCCGGTCGAGGTTTTCGGCACCTCGCCAAACACCACGGTTTTCGGCACCTTGAAACCGGCCAGCCGCTCGCGGCAATGGGCGACAATTTCGGTGTCCGTGGCCACGGCCCCCGGCTTCAGCTCGACAAAGGCACAAGGCGTCTCGCCCCATTTGTCATCGGGCCGCGCCACCACCGCACAGGCCGCCACCGCATCGTGCGCGTAAATTGCCCCCTCCACCTCGATCGAGGAGATATTCTCGCCGCCGGAAATGATGATATCCTTGGCCCTGTCGCGCAACTGGATGTAGCCGTCGGGATGTACCACGCCCAGATCGCCGGAATGAAACCAGCCACCCGCCAGCGCCTCGGCTGTCGCGTCGGGGTTATCCAGATATCCCTTCATAACGATGTTGCCGCGCATCATCACCTCGCCCATGGTCTCGCCGTCATGCGGCACTTCCTGCATGGTTTCGGGGTCTATAACCTTCACGTCGTCCTGCACCATATAGGACACACCCTGCCGCGCCTTCAAATTGGCCTGTTTGCCAATTGGCAGGCCGTTCCATTCATCGTGCCAGACACAGGACACGCACGGGCCGTAAGTCTCGGTCAATCCGTAGGCGTGCGTGACCTCGAACCCTTCCTCCTTCATCGCCTGCAACACATTTGCAGGCGGCGGGGCAGCGGCTGTCATCACCTTGCACAGATGGTCAAAGGGGCGTTTTTCGTCGGCGCCGGCGTTGATCATAAAGCTCAACACGATCGGCGCACCACACAGGTAATTCGCGCCGTTTCCGGCAATCGCACCATAGATATTGTCCGCCGTCACCTTGCGGATACAAACATTCGTCCCCGCCTTGGCGGCAATGGTCCACGGGAAACACCAGCCGTTGCAATGGAACATCGGCAGCGTCCACAG
The DNA here is from genome assembly GCA_964506345.1 of uncultured Rhodobacterales bacterium. Classification (GTDB taxonomy): domain Bacteria; phylum Pseudomonadota; class Alphaproteobacteria; order Rhodobacterales; family Rhodobacteraceae; genus NORP23. Next base: position 3,142 of record CAZDLV010000141.1, read on the forward strand.
GTAAACCGGATGCGCCCCCATGTTCCATTCCATAACATTGCCAAGCGCATTCATATACGCCCCGCGATAGTGATACACGACGCCCTTGGGGTTTCCCGTCGTGCCGGAGGTGTAGTTGATGGAAATCGTGTCCCACTCGTCCTCAGGCCCCGCATAGGCGAATTCCGGATCCCCCGTGGCAATAAATGTCTCGTAATCCTGCGCCCCGAGCAATTCGCCGCCTTCCGCCGCCGGATCGTCGATGTCCACCAGAACCGGATCCCCCTTGGCCAGCGCCACGGCCTCTTGCACCACACCGGAAAACTCCCGGTCCGTCACCAGCAGCTTTATCCCCGCATGGTCGATAATATAGGCAATGGTTTTCGCATCCAGCCGGTAGTTCAGCGCGTTCAGCACCATCCCCGCCATCGGCACGCCGAAATGTGCCTCGTAAAGTTCCGGCGTGTTCATCGCCATAAACCCGACCACATCGCCCTTCTGCAACCCCGCCCGGGTCAAGGCCGAGGCCAGCCGCCGGCACCGCGCATAGGTTTGCGCCCAACTACGGCGCAAATCGCCATAGATCACCGCTGTATGGTCGGGAAACGTCAGCGCCGTGCGGTGGATAAACGACACCGGCGTCAGTCGGGCGTAATTCGCCGGCGTTTTCGACAGGTTCATATGGGCGTGGGTCATCGGGGCCTCCAGTTCGGTTTCGCACAAAGACTAGCCGCGTTCGCAACCGCAATAAACCGTTTTTTTGCACCCCGCCGCGCGCGGCGTCAGGTGAATTTGTTGTCCCTCGGGAACCCCCGTGGTGCCATCCGCCCTGCTGCGGCGCGTTTGCCGATCCACTCGGCCAGTTCCGTTTCCGTGCGGGTGCGCCCCGCCGGATCCTTCCAGCTCAGCCCCTCGGACAGGTTAAAGGTGCGCGCATCGGACAGCTCGCCATCCTTGTCGGCATATTTCTGCAACCTGACCCCCTTGCCACGCCCCAGTTCCGGCAGGTCGGTCACAGGGAAAACCAACACCTTGCGGTTCAACCCGACACAGGCCACATGGTCGCCCTCCACCGGCCGGCACACCAGCGCCCGCGCGCCGTTCCTGACGTTCAGCACCTGCTTGCCGGTGCGCGTCTGGGCGATCACCTCGTCCTCGTTCACGATAAACCCGTCGCCGGCACTGGACGCCAGCAGCAACTTGCGCCCCGCCTTGTGGATAAACAGATCGACCAGTTCCGCCTCGTTCGGCAGATCGACGATCAGACGGATAGGTTCGCCCATGCCGCGCCCGCCCGGCAGGCTGGAACAGGCAATGGTATAGAACCGCCCGTTGCTGCCAAGCGCCAGCAACTTGTCCGTCGTCTCGGCGTGGAACACAAACCGCCCCTCGTCGCCGTCCTTGAATTTCAATTCGGAATCCAGCGCAATATGCCCTTTCATCGCCCGCACCCAGCCCATTTTCGAACAGACCACCGTAATCGGCTCGCGCTCGATCATCGCTTCCAGCGGCACTTCCTCGACGTCCGGCGCATCGGCCAGTTCGGTGCGGCGATCGCCATAGCGCGTGCCTTTGCCGAATTTCTTGCGGGTTTCGCGCAACTGCCCGACGATGGTAGACCACTGCAAATCGTCGCTGGCCAGCAAATCCTCGATTTCGGCGCGCTCCACCAGCAGCGCATCCCGTTCGCGGCGCAACTCCATTTCCTCAAGCTTGCGCAGGCTGCGCAACCGCATGTTCAGGATCGCTTCGGCCTGCACATCCGACAGGTCGAACTCTGAAATCAACGAGTCCTTGGGGCTGTCGTCATAGCGGATAATCTCGATCACCCGATCAAGGTTGAGGTAGGCAATGATATACCCCTCCAGAACCTCCAGCCGCGCATCGATCTTGCCCAGCCGGAAACGCGAGCGCCGCAACAGCACCTCGCGCCGGTGGTCGATAAAGGCCCGCAGCACCTCTTTCAACGTGGACACAACCGGCACCAGCCCGTCGATCAGCACGTTCATGTTCATGGCAAACCGGGTTTGCAGATCGCTTTGCCGGAACAGGGTTTCCATCAGCACCACCGGATCGACGGTCTTGGCGCGCGGCTCCAGTATCAGACGGATATCCTCGGCCGATTCATCGCGCACATCGCTCAGGATCGGGATTTTCTTGGCGTTGATCAGCTCGGCAATCTTCTCGATCAGCTTCGACTTCTGCACCTGATAGGGGATTTCCGTGACCACGATCTGCCACTGCCCGCGCCCCAGATCCTCGACCTCCCACTTCGCGCGCAACCGGAAAGAGCCGCGACCGGTCTTGTAGGCCTTGAGGATATTCTCGCGCGGCTCCACCAGCACGCCGCCGGTCGGAAAATCCGGCCCCGGAATGTAATCAAGCAAGGTCTCGTCCCGCGCATTCGGCGCCTTGACCAGATGGATCGCCGCATCGCACAGCTCGCCGACATTATGCGGCGGAATATTCGTCGCCATACCCACGGCAATGCCGCTCGACCCGTTCGCCAGCAGGTTCGGGAACTCGGCAGGCAGCACCACCGGCTCGGTCAGCGAGCCGTCGTAATTGTCGCGAAAATCCACGGAATCCTCGGACAGCCCGACCATCAGCGCCTCGGCCATCTCGGTCATCCGCGCCTCGGTATAGCGCGCGGCGGCCGGATTGTCCCCGTCGATATTGCCGAAGTTCCCCTGCCCGTCCACCAGCGGATAGCGCACGTTGAAATCCTGCGCCAGCCGCGCCAGCGCATCATAGATCGCCGCATCGCCGTGCGGGTGATAATTACCCATCACGTCGCCGGTGATCTTGGACGACTTGCGATACCGCCCCTTCGGATCCAGCTTCAGCTCCCGCATCGCATAGAGGATCCGCCGATGCACCGGCTTCAGCCCGTCACGCGCATCCGGCAAGGCACGGTTCATGATCGTCGACAGCGCATAGGTCAGATAGCGGTCGCCCAGCGCGCGGCGCAGCGGTTCCACAGTGATCGCGCCGCCTTCAGGAAGGTCGGGTATGTCAGTCGGTTCTGCGCTTCTTTATAAGAATAACCGAGCATGGTCGACCAGGCATCATTGACTTCGATATGCTTACCATTATCGAGATCTGATATTGTCATGGAGACCGGACTTAAGCGAAAGGCAATTGATAAAGCTTCCTGACTTTCCCGCAGGAATTTTTCCGCCCGTCGGCGCTCGGTAATATCTTCATGGGTGGAGAGCCATCCTCCCGATGCCATAGGTGCCTGACGGGCTTCAATCAAACGACCATCTGTCAGTTCCTGAACTGCTGTATATGGCTGTAGCAGGTCAACCGCTGCCATGCACTCAGAAATGAA
>CAZDLV010000142.1:0-6409 GCA_964506345.1 uncultured Rhodobacterales bacterium
GACCTGGTCCGGCTCACAGGACGCGACGCGTTCACCGCATCCATACCGGTTGACGTCTTGATAAAATCCGCCCCCGCCATCATGCAGACCTTCGAGGCCTTCGCGACATTGCGCAGGCTGCCCAGTTCGCCGGTGGCCAGAATGGTTTTCAGATGCGCCTCGCCGCAGGCCGCGCGCATCTCGCGGGTCTCGTCATAAAGCGCCTGCCAGTTCCCCTCCAGCACATGCCGGCGCGAGATCACGATGTCGATCTCCTGCGCGCCCGCCTTCACCGACTCCCCGATCTCGCGGATCCGCAGGTGGAAGGGCGACAGACCGGCAGGAAAGCCGGTGGAAACGGCCGCAACCGGAATGCCCGTGCCCTCCAGCGCCTCGACCGCCGTTTCGATCATCTCGTGATAGACGCAGACCGCGCCGGTGGTCAGGCCCGTGTCCCCCATGCCCAGCGCATCCAGAATATCCTGCCGCACCGGCTGGCGCGCCTTGGCACACAGGCGCCGCACCCGCGCGCGGGTGTCGTCCCCCGACAGGGTGGTCAGGTCGATCACCGACACGGCCTTCAGCAGCCACGCCGCCTGCCAATCCTTTTTCACACTGCGCCGCGCGCCGATGCTGGCCGCGCGCCGCTCGATGGCCGAACGGTTGGCGGTGGTGCATTCCACCCAGTCCAGATCCAGTTCCGTTCCCGGATTTCTCTCGATGCTCATGATATTCCCGTCAGTTCCCGATTATGCCGCGTATAAGCCCGCCGTCCGGCCTTGGATAGTCCCCGATTTCATAGGCGGCGCGCAAGGCCTCTGCCGCGCGTTCCGCTGCCGCATCGTCGGCGGCATGGACCACGGCGATCGGCTCCGCATCGTCCAGCTTGCGCCCGCGACCGGCCAGATCGGTGAAACCGACCGAATGGTCGATGGTATCGGCGGCCACATGCCGCCCGCCGCCCAGTTCCACCACCGCCAGCCCGACGGCCCGCGTGTCGATATCGCGCACGAAACCCTCGCGCCCGGCGAACACCTCGCGCACCACAGGGGCGTGCGGCAGGTATTTCGGCGCGTTTTCCACAAAATCCGCCGGACCGCCCAGCCCCGCAACCATCGCCCCGAATTTCTCGGCCGCGGCACCGCTGTCGAAAGCCTGCGCAATCATATCGCGCCCCTGCCCGACATTCCCCGCCAGCCCCGAGAGCGCCAGCAACGCGCCGCCCAGTTCCACCGTCACATCCCACAGCCGGTTGTCGATATGGGTGCCGGTCAGGAAATCGACGGCGTTCTGCACCTCGACCGCATTGCCCGCCGCGCTCGCCAATGGCTCGTTCATGTCGGTCATGACGGCCGAGGTTCTGCACCCCGCCCCGTTGGCCACATTGACCAGCGATTGCGCCAGCGCGCGGGCCTCCTCCGGCGTGGCCATGAAGGCGCCGTTGCCGACCTTCACATCCAGCACCAGCGCGCCCAGCCCCGCCGCCAGTTTCTTGGACAGTATCGAGGCGGTGATCAGGTCCACCGACTCCACCGTCGCCGTCACGTCGCGGATGCCGTATAAAATCTTGTCCGCCGGTGCGATGTCCCCCGTCTGCCCGATGATGGCGCAGCCGACCTCGCCGGTGACCTTGCGCAGCACCTCGACACTCGGTTGCGTCGCGTAGCCGGGGATGGAATCGAACTTGTCCAGCGTCCCGCCCGTATGCCCCAGACCCCGCCCCGAGATCATCGGCACATAGGCCCCGCAGGCCGCCAGCGCCGGTGCCAGCATCAGGGACACGTTGTCGCCAACCCCGCCGGTCGAATGTTTGTCCACCACCGGCCCGTCGAAATCCCACGCCAGCACATCGCCGGTGTCGCGCATGGCCTCGGTCAGGGCCACACGCTCGTCCACCTCCATGGCGCGGAAAAACACCGCCATGGCAAAGGCCGCCGCCTGCGCGTTCGACACCTTGCCATCCACCAGCCCGCGCATCAGGAATTGCAACTGGTCGGGCGACAGACGCCCGCCGTCGCGTTTGATACGGATAAGTTCCTGTGCCAGCATCAGCCCAGCCTTTCCGCAAGTCCGGCAAACAGCGCCCTGAAATTGGCCGAGGCCCTGGCGGATTCCCGTTTCGTCTGTTCGTGGCTAAGCGGCTCTGCCTGCATCCCCGCGGCGAAATTGGTGATGACCGAGGCCGCCACCACCCGCAGCCCCGCATGGCGCGCCAATATGGTTTCCGGCACCGTGGACATGCCCACCGCATCCGCCCCGAGGGTCGAAATCGCCCGGATTTCCGCCGGCGTCTCGAACGACGGGCCGGAGAACCACGCATACACCCCCTGATGCAGCTTCGTCCCCTGCGCCTCGGCCACCTCGGCCAGCAGGGCGCGCAAGTCGGGATCATAGGCGGCGGACAGATCGACAAAGCGGCTGTCGCCGGGATGGCCGATCAGCGGATTGCGCCCCGACCAGTTGATATGGTCCGAGATCGCCATGATCGACCCCGGCCCCATGTTTTCGCGCGTCGATCCGGCCGCGTTGGACAGCGCCAGCACCCCGCAACCCAGCTCCGCGATGGTGCGCACCGGCGTCGCCATCACCGCCGCATCGCCGTGTTCGTAATAATGCGCCCGCCCCGCCAGCAACGCCACCCGTGTGCCGCGCAGGTCACCGACCACCAGCGCCCCCGCATGGCCGGTCACGCCGGAGGCCGGAAAACCCGGCAGGTCGCGAAACGGGATGACCACGGCATCAACCACCTCGTCCGCCAGATCGCCAAGACCGGAGCCGAGCGTAATCCCCAGCACCGGCGCCGCCCCTCCGGCACGGTTGCGAATGATGTCAGCGGCTTCTTTCCACGGCTGGTCCATGACGACTCCTGTTATTTTACCATCCGGTAAATTTATCCGCAGCGCGCGGAAAAGGAAAGAGTGATCTTGTCAGGTGGCGTCGTCAAGGGCCGAAGCCTAATGGATCTTCCGCTTCTTCGCCTTGGCCGCGAACGGGTTTTCGTCCGCGCGCAAATGGATGCGGATCGGGGTGCCGGGCATGTCGAAATCGCGGCGCATACCGTTGACCAGAAACCGCGTGTAGGCCGCCGGCAGCTTGTCGGGGATCGAACACTTGACCACAAAGGTCGGCGGGCGGGTCTTGGCCTGTGTCATGTAGCGCAGCTTGATACGCCGTCCCGAGGGCGCGGGCGGCGGATGTGCCACCACCTGTTCCTTCAGCCAGCGGTTCAGCCGCGCCGTGGAAATCCGTTTGTTCCAGACCGCATAGGCATCCATGATCGCCTTGTGCAGACGGTCCAGCCCCTTGCCGGTCTTGGCCGAGACCATGACCATCGGCGCGCCGCGCAACTGCGGCAGCAGACGGGTGAAGGCCTCGCGCAGCTCGTTCAGCTTCTGCGCCTTGTTTTCCTCAAGATCCCACTTGTTGACCGCCACCACCACGGCGCGGCCCTCGCGTTCGGCCAGATCGGCGATGCGCAGGTCCTGCTGCTCGAAGGGGATCGCCGCATCCAGCAGCACCACGACCACCTCGGCGAATTTCACCGCGCGCAGCCCGTCGGAGACCGAGAGCTTCTCCAGTTTCTCCTGCACCTTGGCCTTGCGGCGCATACCGGCGGTGTCGAAAATGCGAAAGGCCTGCCCCTCCCACTCCGTGCGCACGGAAATGGCGTCGCGGGTGATGCCGGCCTCGGGACCGGTCAGCAGGCGCTCCTCGCCCAGAATCTTGTTGACCAGGGTGGATTTGCCGGCATTCGGGCGCCCGACCACGGCAATTTGCAGCGGTTTTTCCGGCACGGCGACAAATTCCGCGTCCTCCTCGGCGTCCTCGATATCCACATCGGTTTCGGCCTCGTAGGACACGTCCGAGAATTCCTCGGCCACGGGGCGCAGCAGGTAATAGAGTTCGTCCACCCCCTCGCCGTGTTCCCCCGACAGGCGCAGCGGCTCGCCCAGACCCAGCGTGAAGGCCTCGTAATAGCCCTCCTCGCCCGCTTTGCCCTCGGCCTTGTTGGCGGCCAGAATCACCCGTGTGCCGCGTTTGCGCAGCAGGTCGGCCAGCACCAGATCGGTGTTGGTGACGCCGGTGCGCGCGTCGATCATGAACAGGCAGATGTCGGCCATGTCGATGGCCCGTTCGGTCAGGGCGCGCATACGGCCCTGCAGGGAATCGTCGGTCACGTCCTCCAGCCCGGCGGTGTCGATCACCGTAAAGCGCAGGTCGTTGAGCTTCGCCTCGCCCTCGCGCAGGTCGCGGGTCACGCCGGGCTGGTCATCGACCAGCGCCAGTTTCTGTTTCACCAGACGGTTGAACAGGGTGGATTTGCCGACATTGGGACGGCCTATGATGGCGAGCGTAAAGGACATGGTTTTACCTAGCAGAAAAACAAACAGCGAGGCAATTGCCCCGCTGCGTGCCTCATATACCGAAAATCCCCTATTGGAAAGCGAGCAATTTTCCGTCGAGCGTCTGCACATACATCACGCCCGCCATGACGATCGGCGCCGCCGCCGCACCGCCCGGCACGTCCAGACTGGTCACAAGCGATCCGTCGGTGGGGGAATAGGCCCGCAAACCGCCGGCGCTGTCGGCAACCCAGAACTGCCCGCCGGCCAGAACCGGACCGTAATACCGGATCAGCCCCTTGCGTTTTTTCGGGTTGGTGTATTGCGTCATCTGCTGCGCCCAGATCACCTTGCCGTTGCTGGCGTTGACCCGCATCAGGCGCGCATCGTCCGACACAAGGAAAACCGAGCCGCCCACAGGCCAGACCGGACCGACCGCGCCGACCGGCAGCGACCAGTCGCGCTTGCCGCTTTGCAGGTTCATGCGCACCGTCTGGCCCGCGATATTTGCCACATACAGGCGGTTGCCATCAATCACCGGATCGCCCGAGATATCGCCGATACTGTTGATCGTCGCCCCCGGACGCCCGCCGTCAACCGGCGCGTCCCATTTCGGCAGGCCGCTGTTGGCCCGCACCATCATCACGTCGCCCGAGCTGAACGGCAATACCAGTTGCCCGCTGCTGAGCGCCGCACCGGCCCCGCCGCCAAACCCGTTCAGGGCCGCCGCGCCGCGTTGCATCCATTGCAGGCCACCGTCTTTGGCGGACACCGAATAGGCGATATCGTCGCGTGTTACAAAATAGACATTGCGCCCGTCCGAGATCGGCGCGGCCCCGAACGGTGCCGCGAACATCCGGCGCCATTTCACACCGCCACTGGCCGGATCAATGGCCAGAAGTTCCCCGAAACCGCTACCGGCATACAAAACACCATGCGCCAGCGACACACCGCCACCGCTGCCGTCCGCCGGTTTTTCGCCCGCCGGCGTCGTATCCAGCGTCCATTTGACCGTGCCGTCCGCCGCCACCGCCGAAATGCGGGTGGCATTCAACACAAACACCGTGCCGTCCGCCGCCACCGGTCCCGAGGTCACACGGTTCATGCGTCCCGCACCGCGGCCAACATCGGCAGACCAGCGCAAGGACGGCGCGGACGCCAGAACGACGTTTCCGCCCTTGTGACGGACCGAACCGTTAAGCGCGCCCCATTCGGCATTGCTGACCGCGCGCGGCACCGAAATGGCGGCACTGCGGTTGCTAACAACCGTTACGTCCGGCCCCGCCAGCGACAGCCGTTGGCCCGGAAGCGGTTTGTTACCGCCGCCACAGGCCGCAAGGGTCAACAGTACCAGAACGGCAAACCCCGTTTTTGCACCGGTACCCGCCGGCCGAAAATCCGGAAATGTCAAATTTGCCATACTATACCTCACTCGAACCTGTATTGACCGTCCGTATATATTATCCGTCGCTTGTTGCCGGTGCCGTTACCGCCGCCGGGGCCGGAACCTGCCCGCCCAGTGCTACCGTCAACTGTTGTGCGCGATTTCGCAACCCCTGAGTGGTGTTCTGGTCCAGAAGAATGACCACCAGATCACCTTTGGCCGCCGCGATGTCGCCGGTGCGCACATAGGCAATCGCCCGTTGTTCCAACGCCAGCAGGCGGAACGGCGCGCCCGGTTGCGCCAGCTTGTCCAGCACCTCGAACAGGGTCGCATCCTCCATGTTCGCACCGTTGATCATCACCATTTTCAGCAAGGCAAGGTCGCGGTAAACCGCCGGTGTCGCTGTGTCCTTGGCGATGGAGTCAAGAATACCGGCCGCGCCGGCCCGGTCAGCCTTGTCCAGCAATATCGCCGCCTCGTCCAGTTTCGCGACAACCGATGCCGGTGCGCCGCTGTCGGCTATCGGGGCAAATGCCGCGACGGTCGAACGGGCCTCGGCCGCTTTCAACGCCTCGCCGGTGGCCTGCGCCTCGGAGGTGGCTTTCGATTTCAGATACTCGTTGGTCGCGGCACCGCCGACAATCAGGATGATAATACCGATAAATACCCACGCGAATTTTTTGAAAAACGCGAACAGCTTGTC
>CAZDLV010000143.1:0-6234 GCA_964506345.1 uncultured Rhodobacterales bacterium
CCAGCGTGTTGCCCAGCAGTTCCGACAGGTCGTGTTCGTCAAACGGGGTGGTCAGGGTTTCCGGCACGTCGATTTGCCATTCCAGCGGCGTGTCGGCGGGGAATTTCCGGATGACCGACACCATTTTTTCAACCGTCGCCAGCGCCGGTGTCGCGGTGCCGGCGGGCGCGCGGGTGCGGGCGCGGGCCAGTTCGCGTTCGACAAAATGGCGCATCGATTCGACCTGTTCGCGAATGGCGCGCGCGGCTGTCTGGTTGCCGGTATCGCGCAACTCGTCAGCCAGTGTCAGCATGACCGTCAACGGCGTTTTCAAGCCGTGCGCCAGATCGCCGGCGCGGGCGCGGGCGCTGGCCAGCGATTCGGTATGTAAATCCAGCAGCACGTTTACCTCGTTCACCAGCGGCTGCACCTCGCGCGGGAACCGCCCGTCGAGGCGGGGTTGCAGCCCCGCCCGGATACGCCCGACGTGCTTTCGCAGGGTTTCCAGCGGCGCCAGCCCCAGACGCACCTGCACCCAGGACGCGGCAATCAACGCAAGGAACATCAGCGACAGCCACACCACAAAGGCGTTGCGGAAACCGGCGGCGGCCTGAATGACCTCGTTCTTGTCGATGGCAACGGAAATGGCGACGGCGCGGCGGTCGGCCCCCTGCCCCAGCAAAACCTGCCATTCCAGCGCCAGCAACGCGACCCCGTCCGCCGAGACGACATCGGCGCGCCGTTCCTGCCCCGGGGTATCGACAGCCGGCATCGGCACCGGCTGACCCCAGAGCGAGCGCGACAGGATCGGCGGCTTTCCGGCCTCGGTGATTTGCCAGTAAAGGCCGCTGAACGGCAGGTCGAAACGGGGTTCCGGCAACGGGGTAACGCGGATTTCGCCGTCTGCTTCAACGGTGATATTGGCGGTGACCTGTTTTAGATACTGGTCAAGCTCGGAATATATCCGTTCCTGAAAATAGGCGAAAAACAGTTTGTTCAGCACAATCGTTGTGGCGGCCAGCGCCAGAAAAATCGAAAGGCAGGCAAGCAGGATCAGCCGGACGAATAGCGACGAGGTTTTCATCGGGACGGCGTCGGGGCCGGCCCGCTGGCGGCGTCGTCCTCGACCAGATAGCCGAATCCGCGACGGGTGTGGATGATGTCGGTTTTCAGTTTGCGGCGCAGGCGACCGACCAGAACCTCGATCGCGTTGCTGTCGGGTTCCTGATCCTGAAAGTAGATGTTGGTGGCCAGTTCCTCTTGCGAGATTACCCGCCCGCGCTGGTGCAGCATATAGTTCAGCAGGCGGAATTCCAGCGGCGTGACGTTGATCGGGCGCCCGTCGACCGAAACCCGCATTTGCCGGGTGTCCAGCACCAGCGCGCCGGCCTGGATGCGGGTGTTGCGCGCGGCACCCGAGCGACGTAACAGGGCGCGCAGGCGGGCGATCAGTTCTTCCATGTGGAACGGTTTGACCAGATAGTCGTCGGCGCCGGCATCGATGCCGTCCACCCGTTCCGGCCAGCTGCCTTTGGCCGTCAACAGGATCACCGGCATGTTGACCGATTCAGCGCGCCAGTTCCGCAATACGCTAAGCCCGTCGAGTTTCGGCAGGCCGATGTCGAGGATGGCGGCGGCGTAGTCTTCGGTGCTGCCGAGGAACCAGCCGTCGTCGCCGTTGGTGGCAATTTCGGGGATGAAACCGTTTCCGGTCAGGACGTCCTTGATCGACAGGGCGATCTGTTCCTCGTCCTCGACAATGAGTATGCGCATCAACAGCCCACGATTTGTGTGATGGTTCCGGTTCTGGCCGACACCTCGACCGTTTCGAGGCGGCCGGCGGCGGAAATGGTTTTGAAGGTATAGACGGGGTTGTTCGACGGGCCACCGAATTCGACGCCGATAATCTGGCCGTCATAGGAGGACGTGAAGTCCCGCCAGATTTCATTGAGCGGCTTGGCGGTGCCGTTGGCGACGGCCTGTTTGGCGCGTTCGAAATCGCGGGCGCTGATGGTGGCGTTTTCCGGTGCTTTGGCCGGCCGGCCGGTGCAACCGGCAGGTTCGGGCGGTTCAGAGGCGGCGGTGGCCGCGCCGGAGGGTGCCGGGGTTTCCGGTTCCGGCGCCGAAGGGGTGGAGGTGCCGGTGGCGCGCGCCTCGTTGACCAGCAGCACGCCCGGGGCAACATAGGCCGCAACCGCGGCCAGACCGAGACGGCGCAGGGCCTCTCGTCTGGTCGGGTTTGCTGTGGTTTTCCTGCGGTGTGCCATGCTTATGCTGTCCTGTTGACGGGTTCGGACAATGGTAACCGATCCGGCGAGGTTTTGCGAATCGTGTCGACATCGACCAGCAGGCCGTTGCGGGCGAATGCCTCGATCGTGCCGGTGACGTCGGCGCGGATGCCGCTGGCCGGCTGGTCGGGGAACAGCGCCTGCATCATGGCGACGGTGTCGTCCATGCTGGCCGGTTCCGCCAGCAGGCGCCAGATCACGCTGGCACCGTCGTTGAGGTAGTGGATTTTTGTGCCGTGGTCGCCGGACAGAAAGCGTTTGTCGCCGGTCGCGACCTCGGTCACGCCGGGGGCCTGCATCAGGGTGGCGGTCCGTGTGTCGGGGGGGACATGCGCGGCGTCACCAGCGGCAGGGGCGAACAGGGCGGATTCGTCGGCACTGTCGATGGCGGGTTCCGGGGTTGTCCAGCGGGAAAAGGCGGCGTCCAGCAGGTCGCCGGCCTGTGCGACCGTGTCATATGTCAGGCGATAGGCGGGGGCGGTCCGTGTGAGGGTGCCGAGCATGTTCAGGATGGCGCCGGCATTTACCGCGCGGGAAAAATTCTGTTTTATCAGCGATTTAAGGGCGTCGGCCTGATCGACGGGTTCCAGAGAGGGGCGCACCCCCGCGTTGCGTTCCAGAAACACCATCGCGCCGAGCGGCGCGCGGGTGTTCACGCTGGCCAGTTCGCCGGCCTTGGGGGTGACATAGCGATACTGGGCGTTTTCGATCCCTTTGCAGGTGTTGATATAGCGCCGCGCCTTGCGGCCGATCTGTTTGGGCAGCGGCAGGCGCACGCGCGCCGATATGCCGTTGGCGACGCCTTCGATCCGGCCCTTGTCGCCGATACGCAGCGGCAGGAAATCGTCGGTGAACAATCTGCGGCCCTGTGCCGACAGCGCCGTGGACAGGACGCTTTTGCCGGCGCGCGCGGTGCTGGGAAAAATGACCAGACGTCCGGCGTATTCAACAGCAGCGCCGTGCAGGCACAACAGGCGCGTGTCCTGCCGCAGGCGCTGCCAGGCGATTTCGACCACCAGTGCGCACAGCATGTTGGTGGGATCGCGATAGGTCAGCGGTTTTTCCAGAAACGGCGAATCAAGGGTGAAACCCGTGTCGTGTTGCCGGATGTCGGCAAAAGACGGATGTGCGGGGGTGTCGGACAGGGTGAAGGGCCAGCGCGCGAACACGGCCGGCAGAGCGGCGAGGAACGCGGAATCCACCTGCAACCGGACCGGAGCGTCCAGCGTTTCCAGATGTAGGTAATGTTGATTCTGCATCGTTACGCCCCCTTGCGGGCACTATATAAGACTTTCCCCCCCTTGTGAAAACAAGAGGAGGAAAGATTTCGTACAGCCCCGCCTGCCCGCCGGGGACAGGTGCATGTGACGGCGGGCAGGTCGGGACGGTGCGAATTCACGCGCGGTTACGGGTACAGGTAACCGGCCGGAATGATGACACCGGCGGGAATAACCGTGCCGCGCGGCAGGGCAAAACCGTTATCCACAACGCACTGGACATAGGTAACGCTGGTCAGGTCCTGCGGACCGCAGGCGGCCTCGACGATGGCCGGATCGGTCACGACGGGGGCGACCGGTGTAACGCCGGACGGGGTCGAGGGAACCGGCGAAGACGGAACCGGCGAAGACGGCACTTCGGGTGCGCTGGGGGTGTCGGGTGTGTCGGGAGAGCTGGCGCCCTGTGCCACGGACAGGGTGGTGAAGGCCGGAACAGCATAGGCAGCGGCGGCGAATGCGCCAAGACGGGCCATGGCCTTGCGGCGCGAAAGAACGTCGGTCATTTTGGGTGTATCGGTCATGGTTTTTCCTTTTGCGGTATCGTCTGTGTTGTCGGGACCGAATCTTTCGTTCCCGTGGGGCCACATTAGGCCGGCGCGGCGTTCAATCTGCTTACACCTGTTGTCAGCAAACGGTCAGATATAAATACCGTTGTTTTTCAATAAATTATCCTGTGTTCGGTGCTGCGCTATTGACGCCGTGCGCCCGAGCGCGGATATTTCGGGGGAACCTCGCGCGGGGCGCGGGAAGCGGGGACGGTTCATCCGCCGCGCATCAGAAAACGGAAAACCGCATGACCGACACCGACACGCCTGCCTATCGGGTTCTAGCCCGCAAATACCGGCCGGAGACCTTTCGCGACCTGATCGGACAAGGGGCCATGGTGCGCACCCTGCGCAATGCGTTCGAATCCGACCGGATCGCGCATGCATTTATCATGACGGGGATTCGCGGCACCGGCAAAACCACTACGGCGCGGATCATTGCCAAGGGGCTGAACTGTATCGGGGCGGACGGCAAGGGCGGGCCGACGATCGAGCCGTGCGGGGAATGCGAGCATTGTGTTTCGATTACCGAGGGGCGGCATGTGGATGTGCTGGAGATGGACGCCGCCTCGCGCACCGGTGTCGGTGACATTCGCGAGATTATCGAGAGCGTGCATTATCGGGCGGCCTCGGCCCGCTACAAGGTCTATATCATCGACGAGGTGCATATGCTGTCCACCTCGGCCTTCAATGCGTTGCTGAAAACGCTGGAGGAGCCGCCGGAGCATGTGAAGTTCATTTTTGCCACCACCGAGATCCGCAAGGTGCCGGTGACGGTGTTGTCACGCTGCCAGCGGTTCGATTTGCGCCGGATCGAGCCGGAGGTGATGATCGCGTTTCTGGAAGGGATTGCGAAAAAGGAGAATGCGGCGATTTCCGGCGATGCGCTGGCGCTGGTGACGCGGGCGGCCGAAGGCTCGGTCCGCGATGCGCTGTCGCTGATGGATCAGGCGATTGCGCACGGGGCGGGGGAAACCACGGCCGATCAGGTGCGCGCCATGTTGGGGCTGGCGGATCGCGGGCGGGTGCTGGACCTGTTCGAGATGATCATGCGCGGCGATACGGCGGCGGCGCTGAACGAATTGTCCAGCCAATATGCCGACGGGGCCGATCCGATGGCGGTGCTGCGCGATCTGGCCGAGGTGACGCATTGGGTGAGCGTGGTGCAGATCTCGCCCGGGGCGGCGGAGGATCCGACGGTGAACCCCGACGAGCGCGCGCGTGGTGTGGCCATGGCCGAGGGGCTGCCGATGCGGGCGCTGACGCGGATGTGGCAGATGCTGCTGAAAGCGCTGGAGGAGGTGGCGAGCGCGCCGAATGCCATGATGGCGGCGGAAATGGCGGTGATCCGGCTGACCCATGTGGCCGATCTGCCGACGCCCGACGATCTGGTGCGCAAGTTGCAGAATACGCCGGTGCCTCCGAGCGGTGGCGGGGCGCGGCCTGCGGGTGGCGGTGGTGGCGGGGTGTCCGCACGCGCGGTCACGACGGTTGCGGGCGGGGCGGGCGCGATGCCGGCACCGCAGGCCAGTGCCGATGCGCTGGCGCGGTATGAACGGTTCGAGGATGTGGTTGCCCTGATCCGCACGCGGCGCGATATGAAATTGTTGATCGAGGTTGAAAACTATCTGCGGCTGGTGAAATACAGCCCCGGGCGGATCGAGTTCGAGCCGACGGAGCAGGCGCCGACCGATCTGGCGGCGCGGCTGTCGTCGCGGTTGCAGAACTGGACCGGTGTGCGCTGGGGGATCGCGGTCGTGTCGGAAGGCGGCGGCAAGACCATTGGCGAGGTGAAGGCCGAGGCGCGCGATGACCTGTATGCGCAGGCGGCGGCGCATCCGCTGGTGCAGGCGGTGCTGGAGACGTTTCCGGGGGCGGAAATCAGGGATGTGCGGGCGCTGGAATTCGACGGGGCGAACGAGGATATCGTGCCGATTGATCCCGATGATCTGGACGACAGCTGGGACCCGATCGACCCGTTTTCCGGCGATTAGGGCATAGACCCATAAACCCCGCACCGCCAGTTAGCCGGATTTTTGTTCTGGCAAGGCGCAATCCCGCAGGAATAGCGGGGCTATTTCAAGGGGTTGCAACACAGCCAGGGCGGAAATCCGGCTAACCCGAAGGGCGTGAATTTCGCTTCAT
>CAZDLV010000144.1:0-6135 GCA_964506345.1 uncultured Rhodobacterales bacterium
GGTGCGGGGTTTATGGGTCACCGCCCTAATTTTTTTCGAAAGGTTTCGGCAATAGCCTTTGCCCGTGCGACACTTCGCGGCGGAAGGAGGTGAGATATGTGAGACCACATACTTACAGACTGTTGGTCGTAATATTGATGGCATCCAGCCTGATCGTTGCGATCATAAGGCTCTATCTCGGGCAGTAGTCCGGTAAAGCCGAGGCCCGCAGCTGCAACTGCGGGCCTCAATTCAGGAGGTGTTCTATGCGAAACCACCTACAGACTGCCCTCTATATACGTCCCCTTCCCTAACAAATCAATAACGTCGCGCCCCCTTGTGCCGGCCTTCGCGACACCTTAGTTTCCCTTTAACGTAAAACTGGAGAGTCCGGATGGCCATAGAACCACATACTATCGAAGCCCTCATTCGCGAGGCGTTTCCGACTGCACAGATCGAGATTCAGGATCTGGCCGGTGACGGAAAACACTATGCCGCCACGGTGGTGGCGGAGGAATTCAAGGGCCTGAACCGCGTCAAGCAGCACCAGATGGTCTATGCCGCGCTCAAGGAGAAAATGGCCGGATCGCATGGCGATCTGCATGCGCTGGCCCTGACCACCAAGGCGCCGGCATAGATGGAAACCTGGAAGTATATCATCGGCGGTATTGTCGCCCTGATCACCGTTGCCGCGGGGGTCGAGGCATGGTTCAAGCGCGGAAAATCCGGCGGACCGCTGGCCGAAAGGATGGACTTCAAGGGGTTCGGAGAACCGCAGGAAACCGACATGCCGCTGGGCATGGAGGCAACCGATACCCGCAGTGTCGAGGAATCCGAAAGGCTGAGCCGGATACTGGGGGGCAACACAAGCATGATCGAGAGATGGCGCAAACGCTAGGCCGTTTGCCATAAACAACCGCCGCAAAACGGCAAGACAGGAGACAAAAGATGAGCAATCCCGCAGAAGACCGCATCAAGACCGATATCACAGCCAACGACGTTGTGCTGTATATGAAGGGCAACAAGGACGCGCCGCAGTGCGGCTTTTCCAGCCGTGTGGCCGGTGTGCTGAACTATATGGGCGTTGAATTCAAGGACGTGAACGTTCTGGCCGACGAGGAAATCCGTCAGGGCATCAAGGATTTTTCCGACTGGCCGACCATTCCGCAGCTTTACGTCAAAGGCGAGTTCGTCGGTGGCTGTGACATCATCACCGAGATGACGCTGGACGGTGAACTCGACACGTTGTTCGAGGAAAAAGGGATTTCCTTCAACAAGGAAGCCGCCGACAAGATCCGCGAAGCCAACAAAGAAGCCAACGCCTGATCCCTTGTGGACATGGCGGTATCAGCCCCGCTTTACGGCGGGGCTTTTTTATTGCGACTCCAGCTGGATCGCCAGATTTTCCAGTGTTGTTACCGCCTGCCTATACGCAGTCAACAGGTCGGTTTTTTCGACCTCGGCCTCTTTGGCGGCAGCCGTGGCCAACGAAGCGGCGCGGGCCTCGGCCGCGCGTAGCTGGTTTTCCAGCGCGCGTATGCGATCTTCGGCCGAACGATTGCTGAAATCCACCTCTTTGAAACGGTCCGCCAACATCAGCCCCGCCATCAGCAACATCCGCGACTCCGGCACCCGACCGATCTGCGACTGAAGGGTTGCGGCCTCGGTGTCCAGCAACTTGGCGGCGGCATTCAGATGCGGTTCTTCGCCGTCGTTGCACTGCAGCAAAAAATTCCGCCCGCCGATCTGCACATTTACCTCAGGCATCGTCGCCCCCTTCCAGTAATTCCTGCACCCGCGCAAGTAACGCATCGAGTTCGCGCCGGTCGCTTTGCCGGTGCGCTTCCAGTTGCGCCAGTCGTTCGCGCAGTGCCGCGTTTTCCTGTTCAAGCGCACTGTCGATCGACCCGGCGGCGGGAATTGCCCCCTCGATCCGGCGCACGGCTACGCTCAAGCGTTCCTGCAATACCTTCAAATCATCCATGCCACATTTTCCACCCGCGAATCATTTTTCATATCAATTCCGTGTATTCTACCCGTTTTTTCATGTTTTGCCGCCCCTGTTCGCACCGGATTGCTTGACCGGCGTCACAGGGCTGATAACAAGACCGCGAGAATTATCGCAAATTTTTCGGGATGTCCCCCGAAACCGATCAGCCTTGCCGCAAAGGATTGTGCCATGAACATCGAAGACCTTCGCAAACAGCATCCCGACCACTGGAACAAGGCGGCCGCCTTGCGGATGCTGGCAATCGATGCCGTTCAGGCGGCAAATTCCGGTCATCCGGGAATGCCGATGGGCATGGCCGACGTGGCAACCGTGTTGTTTGAAAAACACCTGAAATTCGACGCCGCCGCACCGCATTGGCCGGACCGTGACCGGTTTGTGTTGTCGGCCGGCCACGGCTCTATGCTGCTGTACGGCTTGCTGCATCTGACCGGTTACGCCGATATGACAATCGAGGAAATCGCGAATTTTCGCCAGATGGGGGCGAAAACCGCCGGACATCCGGAATACGGCCATGCAACGGGGATCGAAACCACCACGGGGCCGCTGGGCCAAGGTATCGCGACGGCCGTCGGTATGGCCATCGGCGAAGAATCCATGCGCGCACGCTTCGGGCGCAAACTGTCCGACCATTACACCTATGTCATTGCTGGCGACGGCTGCCTGATGGAAGGGATCAGCCACGAGGCGATCGGGCTGGCCGGCAAGCAGAAGCTCGGCAAACTGGTTGTGTTGTGGGACGACAACGGTATTACCATCGACGGTGCGGTGGAGCGTTCGGATGTGACCGACCAGATGAACCGGTTCTCGGCGGCGGGCTGGTCCGTGTTTTCCTGCGACGGGCATGACCCCGAGGCCATCGACAAGGCAATTTCGCAAGCACGGCAAAGCCCCCTGCCCTCGTTGATTGCCTGCAAAACCCACATCGGCTACGGATCCCCCGCCAAGCAGGATACCCCGGGCGCCCACGGCGCGCCGCTGGGTGACGAGGAAATCGCCAAAATCCGCAAAATTTACGGTTGGCGCTCGGGTCCGTTCAAAATTCCGGCCGATATCAAGAAAGCCTGGGAAGCGATCGGCGCCAAAGGAGCGACCGAGCGCGCGGCGTGGGAAGAACGCAAAACCACGCTGTCGGAACGCAAACTGGACGAATATGACCGCATCATTGCCGGATTGCCGCCCCGACGGCTCGGGCCGGTGCTGCGGAAGTTGAAAAAGCAGATTTCCGACACCACCCCCAAAATCGCAACCCGCAAATCCAGCGAGATGGCCTTGGCCGCGATCAACCCGGTGATGCATGAAACCATCGGCGGCTCGGCCGACCTGACCGGATCGAACAACACATTGACCGAAGGGCTAGGCACCTTCGACGCCGACAACCGCAAGGGACGGTATGTCTATTACGGCATTCGCGAACACGGCATGGCGGCAGCGATGAACGGCTTGGCGCTGCACGGCGGTTGCGCGCCTTACGGCGGCACGTTCATGGTGTTTTCCGATTATGCCAAGGGTGCGATGCGCCTGTCCGCCCTGATGGGGTTGCGCGTTGTCTATGTTCTGACCCACGATTCCATCGGTCTGGGCGAAGACGGCCCGACGCATCAACCGGTCGAACACCTTGCCATGATGCGCGCGATGCCGAACCTGAACGTATTCCGCCCCGCCGATACTGTCGAAACCGCCGAGGCATGGGAGGTCGCGCTTTCCACTACCGGCACGCCCTCGGCGCTGGCGTTGACGCGGCAGGGCCTGGCCACCGTGCGCACCACCCACACCGGCAAAAACCTGACCGCACAGGGTGCCTATATTCTGGCCAAGGAAGAAGGCAAGCGCCAGGCGATTTTGCTGGCAACCGGATCCGAGGTCGAAATTGCCCTTGCGGCACGCGACATCCTGCAAGCGAAAGGAATCGGAACCCGCGTCGTTTCCATGCCCTGCTGGGAACTGTTCGAGGCGCAGGATGAATCCTATCGCAGGCGTGTTCTGCCGGGCGGCGCCGTTCGTGTCGGCATCGAGGCCGCCGCGCGCTTTGGCTGGGACAAATGGCTGACCGGCGAACGCGGAAACGCGAAAAAGGCCGATTTTGTCGGTATGGACGGTTTCGGCGCCTCGGCACCGATCGCGGATCTGTATGCGCATTTCGGCATCACCGCCGAAGCAGTGGCAGCCAAAGTCGAAGCGTTGTTATAACCGGATTCCCCGCCGGGGTCGCGTTGTGACTCCGGCGGGGTGGATTTATCATCGGTTCTTCGGGCACAGTGGCGATATGGACAATAAAACGGCAGTATGGTTTGCACTGATTATCGTCGGGATATTCCTTGCCGACGGGTATTATAACGACTGGAACTTGACGTTCGCGCTGGGCAAATTGCTGACACGCACCACCGACTGGCTGGCATTTTGGCATAATATTTAGAAAAGTCACGAAATCGGCATTCCCGCCGGCATTTAAGGGATTCCCTTTGCGAATCATGTGTGGCATGATTCGAACAGATGCGGATAAACCGCACGTTCGAGGCAGCGCATGGAAATGACAACAGCAAAACAGGGGGTTACCGGACTGGTGGTATCACTAGGTCTGATTGCCGGCATCGTTTTCTTTTCCTATGCTGCGCTTCAGGGCGAGTACGGGCTGTTTCGCCTGTTTCAGGTGCGCGCGCAGGAATCGGCGCTCCAGCGGGAATTGTCCGGTTTGAAATCCGACCGTGCCAAACTGGAAAACCGCACAAAACGCCTGTCGAACGATTATCTGGATCTCGATTTGCTGGACGAACAGGCCCGTCGCGTTCTGGGCATGGCCCGCGGAAACGAAATCGTCATCCGCTAATGCCGGCGCCAAGCGTCCGCCCGCACGATTTCCTGAAATTAGGGGGTGATTTCCCCGTTTCGGCGGTCTATAATGTAGTTTAACACTAAACCACCACACCCGCCGGAGGAATTTGCATGGCTGCCAAAAAGCCGAATGTCTCGAAGCAGGAGCTTCTGGGCTATTACCGCGAGATGTTGTTGATCCGTCGATTCGAGGAAAAAGCCGGTCAACTGTACGGGATGGGCCTGATTGGCGGATTTTGCCATTTGTATATCGGACAGGAAGCCGTTGTTGTCGGTCTGGAAGCCAACGCCAAGGAAGGCGACGAACGCATCACATCGTATCGCGACCACGGGCATATGCTGGCCTGCGGCATGGACCCCAAGGGCGTGATGGCGGAACTGGCCGGGCGCGCGGGCGGCTATTCGCGCGGCAAGGGCGGTTCGATGCACATGTTTTCGGCGGAAAAGAACTTTTTCGGCGGCAACGGCATCGTCGGGGCGCAGGTGCCCATCGGCGCCGGTCTGGCCTTTGCCAACAAGTATCGCGGCAATGACAATGTGAGCTTCACCTATTTCGGCGACGGGGCCTCCAATCAGGGGCAGGTTTACGAGACATTCAACATGGCGGCATTGTGGAAGCTGCCGGTGGTTTTCGTGATTGAAAACAATCACTACGCCATGGGCACGGCGCAGGAGCGTTCCACCTCGACCCCAGCGATCTATACCCGCGGCGAGGCGTTCGAAATTCCGGGCGAGGCGGTGGACGGCATGGATGTGCTGGCGGTGCGCGATGCGGGCGCCAAGGCGGTTGCCCACTGTCGCGCCGGCAAGGGGCCGTATATTCTGGAGATGAACACCTATCGCTATCGCGGGCATTCCATGTCCGATCCGGCGAAATACCGCACCCGCGAGGAAGTGCAGAAGGTCAAGGAAGAACACGACGCCATCGACCATGTGCGCGAGATGCTGTTGACCGGCAAACACGCCAGCGAGGATGACCTGAAGGCCATCGACAAGGAAATCAAGGCCACCGTCAGCGAGGCCGCGCAATTCGCAACCGACAGCCCCGAGCCGGATGTTTCCGCGCTCTGG
The DNA here is from genome assembly GCA_964506345.1 of uncultured Rhodobacterales bacterium. Lineage (GTDB taxonomy): Bacteria > Pseudomonadota > Alphaproteobacteria > Rhodobacterales > Rhodobacteraceae > NORP23. The sequence continues at coordinate 5,891 of CAZDLV010000144.1, forward strand.
GCAGACGTTTACGCATAAGGGGTTAACAAAATGGCAATACAGATTCTCATGCCCGCGCTCTCCCCGACGATGGAAGAAGGCACTCTGGCCAAATGGCTGGTGAAAGAAGGCGATACGGTTTCCTCTGGCGACATCATTGCCGAGATCGAGACCGACAAGGCGACGATGGAATTCGAGGCGGCGGACGAAGGGGTGATCGGCAAGCTGCTGGTCGCCGAGGGCACCGAAGGCGTGAAGGTCAACGA
>CAZDLV010000145.1:0-6127 GCA_964506345.1 uncultured Rhodobacterales bacterium
TTAGGCAACAGCTTTGGAGAATATCGGGGGTCAGAGAACCATTCTCGCCCAAACCACTAGACCGGCACTCAACAGCCCACCACCTATAACCTTTGAAAACAACAAGAAAATTTAGGAACAGCCACAGGCGGAGAACCGGTTCTCGGGGGATAGTGGCGGAGAGACAGGGATTCGAACCCTGGGTGCCCGTAAAGGCACAACGGTTTTCGAGACCGCCCCGTTCGACCACTCCGGCACCTCTCCGCAGATATGTTGATGGTCGTTTCAACGCGGCGGAAACTATGCGCGCGCGGGCGTCGGTGCAAGGGGTAAAATGCAGTATATTGCGGTTTCGGCCGATTCAGCTTTGCCCATTGACAAAATGCCGGTTCTGCCCGATAAGGCGCGCTTGTCGCTGGAAGGGATTCCCGTGGCTTTTTATCACTCGCCCACAGGGGCGCGCCGTCCGAGGTGCAGATGATCTGCGAAACGCCGCCCAAGCGGGACCACACGACGCGGTAAAATAGAGGAAGCACCGTATGTTCGCGGTTATGAAAACTGGTGGCAAGCAGTATAAAGTTGCTACAGGCGATATTTTCACCGTTGAAAAACTGGCCGCCGACGCTGGCGAGACCATCCAGTTCAACGAAGTCCTGATGCTGGGCGGCGACAACGTGACCGTTGGCGCGCCGCTGGTTGACGGTGCCGGCGTTCAGGCCGAAGTGCTGGAGCAGAAAAAGGGTCCGAAGACCATTCACTATGTGAAGCGTCGCCGGAAACATTCCAGCCAGCGCAAAAAGGGCCACCGCCAGCAACTGACCGTGATCCGTATCACGGACATTCTGGCCAAGGGCGCCGACAAGTCCGGTGTTAAAGCCGCCGTTGGCGCAGGTTCCGTCAGTGCCGCTGTCGCTGCCGTTGCCGCAAAACCGGCTGCCAAGGCGAAAGCGAAGCCGGCTCCGAAAGCCAAGGCTGCTCCGAAGGCCGCCGCTGGCGCGGACGACCTGAAGGTTCTGTCCGGTGTAGGTCCGGCGCTGGAGAAAAAACTGCACGCCGAGGGGATCACCACCTTCGAGCAGATTGCAGCATGGACCGACGCGGACGTCGAGGATTTTGGCGAGAAGCTCTCGTTCAAGGGTCGTATCGAGCGCGAAGGCTGGGTTGAACAGGCGAAGAAACTCGCCGCCGAGAAATAAGGAGAATACGACATGGCACATAAAAAAGCAGGCGGTTCTACCCGCAACGGTCGCGACTCCGCCGGTCGGCGTCTCGGCATCAAGAAGTTCGGTGGCGAAGCCGTCATCCCGGGCAACATCATCTGTCGCCAGCGCGGCACCAAATGGTGGCCGGGCGCAGGCGTCGGCATGGGCAAGGATCACACGATCTTTGCCGTGACCGAGGGCAACGTGACCTTCAAAAAAGGCTTCAAGGGCCGCACCTTCATCTCCGTTATGCCGGCAGCCGAGGCGGCTGAATAACCGAACCTGCGGATATGCAAATTTCAAGGGGATCGGTGGAAACGCCGGTCCCTTTTTCTATGTGGAGAACCCGTTATGGATGGCAAGCTGACACCCGGTAACCTGAAAACCGACCGCCTGACCCTGCGCCCGTTGCTGGACAGCGATGCGGGGGCGATCAAGCTCTATGTCGGGGACGAGCGCGTGGCGCTGAACCTTGCCGTCGTGCCGCACCCCTATCCCGATGGCGCGGCCGAGGCCTTTATCGCACGTTCCCGCAGCGACGATACGGACGAAATCGTCTGGGCCATCGACAAGGATAACGAGTTGATCGGTGTCATTTCCATTACCCCCACCGACAACGGGCGCGGCAACATCGGCTACTGGCTGGCGCCGCAGTTCTGGGGCGCCGGTTTCACCCCCGAGGCGCTGGAGGCGGTGCTGGTGTTTGCCCGCGCCCACGGTTTCACGGGGCTGGACGCGGCAGTCCATCAGGGCAACTATGGCTCGGCCCGTGTGTTGATCAAGCAGGGGTTCGAGTATTGCGGCGACAGCGAAACCCACTCCATCCCGCGCGGCGGTATGGTGTCGTCGTGGAACTACCGGCTGGAGTTGAACGATGGATAATCGGCGGCTGCGAAAATTTCGGGAGGAGGATTTCGAGGCCTTCCATAAGCTGGTCTCGGATTTCGATGTGGTGAAAATGCTGGCCAGTTGGCCGTGGCCACCCGATCCGGCATTCACGCGCGCCCGCATGACCACGCCTGAAGTCAAGGCGGGGCAGGTTTGTGTGATCGAGTCAGGCGGCAAATTTGCAGGTTCTATCGGCGGCGTTGATGGCGGGCTTGGCTGTATGCTGGCGCCATCCTTCTGGGGGCAGGGAATTGCCACATGGGCGACACAGACGATGCTCGACGACGGGTTTCGAAAGCATGGATGGAAAATTGCAAAGGCGGGATGTTGGGAAGACAACCGTGCCTCTGCCGCCGTGTTGTGCAAGTGCGGGTTTCACGAGGTTGGCGAGGAGGTGGCCTATTGCAAGGCGCGCGATTGCGATCTGCGCGGGCTGAACTTCGAACTCACCCGCGCGGAATGGGAAAAACAGCAGGCCGCGCGACCTTGAGAAACCCGCGCAACTCGCGTATCGCTTGAACAACTCCAAATTCGGGAAAACAAAATGAAATTCCTCGACTTCACCAAGGTTATCATCCGGTCCGGCAAAGGCGGGAACGGTGCGGCCTCTTTCCGGCGCGAGGCGCATGTGGAATTCGGCGGGCCTGACGGCGGTGACGGCGGCAAGGGCGGCGATGTCTGGGTGGAGGCCGTGACCGGTCTGAACACCCTGATCGACTTTCGCTACCAGCAGCACTGGTTTGCCCAGAACGGGCAGGGGGGCATGGGCCGCCAGATGACCGGCCGCGACGGACAGGATATCACGTTGAAGGTGCCGGTGGGCACGCAGATCCTCGACGAGGATCAGGAGGTGGTGCTGGCGGACCTGACGCAGGTCGGCCAGCGTGTGCGCCTTGCGGCGGGTGGTAATGGTGGCTGGGGGAATTTGCGGTTCAAATCCTCGACCAACCGTGCGCCGCGCAATGCCAACCCGGGCCTGGACGGAGTGGAACGCACAGTCTGGTTGCAGTTGAAGCTGATCGCCGACGTTGGCCTGCTGGGCCTGCCCAATGCGGGCAAGTCGACGTTTCTGGCGGCGACATCGAATGCGCGGCCCAAGATTGCGGACTACCCGTTCACCACGCTGCACCCCAATCTTGGCGTGGTCGGGATCGACGGCACGGAACTGGTTGTCGCCGACATCCCCGGCCTGATCGCCGGCGCGCACGAGGGGGTCGGGCTGGGCGACCGTTTCCTTGGCCATGTGGAGCGCTGTTCCGTGCTGCTGCATCTGGTGGATGCGACCTCGGAAACGATGATCGCGGATTACAGGACCATCATAAACGAGCTGGAAATGTATGGCGGCGCACTGGCCGACAAGCCGCGCGTTACCGCGCTCAACAAGATCGACGCGCTGGCGGATGACGAACGCGCTGCGGCGCAGGTGGCGCTGGAGGCCGAGACGGGGGGCACGGTCTACCTGCAATCCGGTGTCAGTCGGGAAGGTCTGCAGGATACCTTGCGCGCCCTGCGTGCGGTGGTGGACGCTGGCAAGGCGGAGGCCGCCGATACCGAGGAGGCCGCGCCGTGGAGACCCTGACCAAAACCCTGATCGGCAAGGCGCGGCGGATCGTGATCAAGATCGGCTCGGCCCTGCTGGTGGAAAACGGCTGCTTGCGGCGCGAATGGCTTTCGGGGCTGGCGGCGGATGTCGCCATGTTGCGGGCGAACGGGGCGCAGGTGCTGATTGTTTCGTCGGGTTCCATCGCGCTGGGGCGGGCGGTGCTGGGCATGGAAAAGGGACCGCTGGCGCTGGAACAGGCACAGGCGGCGGCGGCGGTCGGGCAGATCCGTCTGGCGCGCGCGTATCAGGAGGTGCTGGCCCCGCACGGTATCGAGACCGCGCAGGTTCTGGTGACGCTGGAGGATAGCGAGAACCGGCGGCGTTACCTCAATTCACGCGCCACCTTCAACACCCTGCTGGACCTTGGCGTCGTGCCGATCGTCAACGAGAACGACACGGTTGCCACCGACGAAATCCGCTATGGCGACAACGACCGGCTGGCGGCGCAGGTGGCCAGCATGGCCGGTGCCGATGTGCTGGTGCTGCTGTCGGATGTCGATGGCCTCTATACCGCCAACCCGCGCGAGGATGCGACGGCAAAACGCCTCGATCTGGTGTCGGAGATCACGCCGGAGATCGAGGCGATGGCCGGCGATGCCGGTTCGGCGGCGGCGAGTGGCGGCATGAAAACCAAGATACTGGCGGCCAAGGCGGCCCTGCATGCCGGTTGCGCCATGGCCATTGCCAAGGGCGAGGTGGATCGCCCGCTTCAGGCCATGCTGGCGGGCGCGCCGGTGACATGGTTCCGGTCCGACGCCACCCCGGGGCAGGCGCGCAAACGCTGGATTTCGGGGATGAAACCCAAGGGGCGGATTGTCATTGACGCAGGCGCGGCCGCCGCGCTGGGGCGCGGGAAGTCGCTGCTGCCCGCCGGCGTCACCGGTATCGAGGGCGACTTCCATCGCGGCGAGACGATTGAAATCGTCGGCCCGACCGGCCCGCTGGCGAAGGCGCTGGCGGGGTATGATGCGCGCGAGGCACGCCTGATCATGGGCTGCCAGTCAACCGAAATAGAGGCCCGTCTGGGCCACAGCGGGCGGGCCGTGATGGTCCACCGCGACGATATGGCGATGTGAGGGAATTATGGACGTCAAACAGGTAATGCAGGACATCGGCGAGAAGGCCAAGGCGGCAAGCGCCGAACTGGCCTTTGCCAGATCCGAAGACAAAACCGCCGCATTGATGGCGGCGGCGGATGCTGTCTGGAACAAGCGGGCCGAAATCATGGCCGCGAACGAAAAAGACATGGCCTATGGCCGCGAAAAGGGGTTGTCGGATGCCATGCTCGACCGGCTGATGCTGGACGAGGCACGGATCGAGGGCATTGTGAACGGTCTGCGCACCGTGGCCGGGCAACCCGATCCGGTGGGCAAGGTGATTGCGGAATGGGACATGCCCTCGGGCCTGCATATCCGCCGCATCCGCACGCCGCTGGGCGTGGTCGGTGTGATCTATGAAAGCCGCCCGAATGTGACGGCGGATGCGGGCGGACTGTGCCTGAAATCCGGCAATGCGGCGATCCTGCGCGGCGGCTCCGAAAGTTTCCACTCCTCCACCGCCATTCATGCCTGTCTGGTGGAGGGGCTGAAGGCCGCCGGCCTGCCCGAAGCCGCGATCCAGCTGGTCCCCACCCGCGACCGTGCAGCGGTAAGCGAGATGCTGACCATGACCGATACCATCGACGTGATCGTGCCGCGCGGCGGCAAGGGCCTCGTCGGGCTGGTCCAGCGCGAGGCCCGCGTGCCGGTGTTCGCCCATCTGGAGGGCATCGTGCATGTCTATGTGGACGCGGCGGCGGATGTGGAAAAGGCGCGCAAGGTGATCCTGAACGCCAAGACACGGCGCACAGGCATTTGCGGGGCGGCGGAATGCCTGCTGGTCGACCGCGCGTTTTACGAAAAACATGGCGCGCCGTTCGTTACCGACCTGATCGAGGCGGGTATCGAGGTGCGCGCAGGCGAAGGGCTGGATGTCGAAGGCACTGTTCCGGCCTCTGACAGCGACTGGGGCAATGAATACCTCGATGCCATCATTGCCGCAAAACTGGTGGACGGGGTGGACGGGGCGATTGCCCATATCCGGCAATATTCCTCCAGCCATACCGACGCGATCCTGACCGAGGATCTGGCCACCCGCGACCGTTTCTTTGAACGGGTGGACAGCGCCATTCTGATGCACAATGCCTCGACCCAGTTCGCGGACGGGGGCGAGTTCGGCATGGGGGCGGAAATCGGCATTGCCACCGGCAAGATGCACGCGCGCGGACCTGTCGGGGCCGAGCAGCTCACCAGCTTCAAATATCTGGTTACAGGGGATGGAGCCGTGCGGCCCTAGGGCGGTGACCCATAAAGCCCGCGCCGCCAGCGTGAATATCGCGAAATATCAGCGGTTTGCGACGCGCCGGCAATAGTGGTTCTATTGGCAAGCGGCGCGAGCCGCTGAAATGAAGCGATAT